>CAZNZI010000835.1:0-25576 GCA_964577475.1 uncultured Rhodospirillaceae bacterium | reverse complement strand
GCCCGGCGAAGAAATGCTCGTTGAGATCGAGGCCCAGCGCGAAAAGCTGCATCAGCAACTGGCTGAGCGTTTCCATCGCCGCGAAGTATTCCATCCAGACGTTGTGGAAGGTCGACGGACTCTTCGGCCAGGGATTCGGCGCTGCGAGCTGATCGAACTGGCTGCGCAGTACCTCGCGGCGCGCAATGCCCGGCTCGCCCAGCCGGTTCATCGCGAAGAACTCGCAGAGATCGGGTGGCGTCTTCTCGCCGCGCGAGGCGGCACTGTAATTGGCACGGCTGAAGCCGCGCCGCGTCGAGCCACCGAGCGGTGAAAGATATTTCAGCTTTTCGTCTTCGGATTGAAGAAAGAACTCAGCCGTCGTCGCGTACATGCGCGAGACCAATTCCGGCGAGACGCCGTGACCGACGATGACCATGAAGCCGCTTTCGCGGAAGGCCGTATCGATGGAACGGCCTACCAGCCGGCGGCGGGCAAAGTCCTCACGGCAACCGCTGAGGTCGATGACCGGAACACCCATACCGGAAGAACCGATTTTGCCGTTCACTCGCCCGTCCCCACAAAATATCCCGACAATCACGCTACGGCCGCACCCTGATTAGCAACCGGACGTTTCACGGATGAAACGAACGGGGCTTTTCCTCATCGGCCGAAAATCGGCCGCCCCCCGTTCTCGAGTTGAAGAAGCGACAGCCGTCGCACTGCGTAGTTCCAGGACTGATCGATGTGCACGTCGGTCAGGATCTGCTTGCGTCGCTCGGCCAATTCAGCGGCCGGCGGCACGCGCAGATTGGCGCCGGTGGCCATCAGTTGGAGTTGCGCGCGGCAGGCCTCTTCCAGCCAGACACCGTACATGGCCATCGCTTCGATCGTCCGCCCGCAGAACGTCGCGCCATGATTGGCCATGATGACGGCAGCATTGGACCCGAGCGCGCGGGCAAGGCTAGCACCAAGCTCCGGGGTCTTGATCAGCACGGCGGAGTCCTTGAACACCGGCACCGGGTAGTCGAAATAGTTGGCCTCGATCACGAAAGGCTGAAGCGATTCTTCCATCGCCGACACCAAACACACAGCTCGCGGATGCGTGTGGGCAACGGCGTTTACGTCGGAGCGTGCCTTGAGAATTTCCGCGTGGATCGGCCATTCCGAATGTCGGCCGCCCTTCCCCTCCAGCACGTCACCGCTGTGCAGGTCGATCAGCAGGAAATCGTCCGGCCCCATGATCTCGCCCAGGCCGGCCGCGTTGCGCTTCATCCAAAAGCCGCGCCCCTCCGGATCGCGGAGTGAGAGATGGCCGAGCGTGAAGTCGCCATGCCCAAGCATTTCCAGGAGCCGACAAGCGGTGGCCAGTTTCTCGAGCTCCTCGTCCGGTCTACGGTTCACGAGTCACGCACTCCGCTTCAGATTGCTGAAATACGTCGTCACGTCCACCAGGGGGACGACATCGGCGTATTTGGCGTTCATGTCGAAAAGACTGATGGCGTGCGATACGCGGATGCGATCGAAGCAGCATTCCTGCGGCACGACGGTGCGCAGGTTGTTGCTGAATGCGTCCAAGACCGTACCGCGTACACAGCCGCTGGTGGTACCGCCGGTGACCACCACCGTGTCGACGGTCATCAATTGCAAAAGCGATCGCAGCGTCGTTTCAAAGAAACCGCTCGGCTTCAACTTGGGGACAATGATGTCCTGAGGTTCGGGCCGCAGCGGCGGAACGATCTCGTTTCCGCCTTCGCGCGGCGCAGCGGCGGACTTCGCATCTTCGCGCGAGCGCGGCTGCTTCCACAGCCAACTGCCCAGATTGAAACCGTCCTCGCGAAACCCGCCGACCGTATAGAAGATCGGCACCGCGTTAGCCCGTGCCGAAGCAATCAGGACCGCAATGGCATCGACCGCTTGCCAGGCTTGTGCACCACAAGCATTGGGCCAGCGCTTGATCGACTCTGTGATCGGGATATCCCGTTCGCCCAGGAAACTACGGGTGGCATCGACGACGATCAGGGCTGGGCGTCGGCCCCATTCCATCCGGGTGCCGTACCCCGCGCCCGCGATGATCTCGAGGTCATCTTCCGGTATCAGTCCGTCCCATGGTCTCACGGATGCCGCATCTCCCTCGCGTCCGCCGGCCCGTCTCGACAGGCTTATCGCCGCGCGGATCGTTCATATATGAACAATGTGTTCTGATTTAAGTTTGTCAAACGCATCCCCTGGAGTCAATGCGTCCGGCATGAGAGCGAGGAGACGCGGCGGACAAACGCGCGGCGGCGCCCGCGATTTACGGCCGGTACGGTGGAGCCGCGCCGAGCAGTTGCGAAATCGTCGTCGCGGTTTCGACTACCGCACGTTTGACCCGTTGCGCCGCTTCCCGCGATGCGCTTTCCGACACGGTCTGCGTGGCATTGATCGCGGCGATCACATTGCCGGACATGTCGCGGACCGGAGCGGCGACACTGGCGACGCCGCTTTCGAAACTGCCGACCTGGATCACCACGCCGCTTTCGCGATCGCGCTTCCACTGCGCGACGATGTCCTTCAGCCCGCGCGGCAGGCGTCCGGACGCGGTCTTGCCGCCGTCATCACGATAGAGCGCGATTACCGCGGCCTCCGACAGCTCAGCCAGCAGAACGCGGCCCATCGTGGTTCGTTCGGCGGGCAGACGGCTACCGACATGGACAATGCTCGAAAGATTCATATGGCTGGGCACGCGCAGCATATAGAGCACGAAACGGCCGTCGCGCACGCCGAGATGGGTGGACCAGTCCGTCGCTTCGCGCAGGCGTTCCAACTCCGGCAGCGCAACCTCGATCAGCTCGCGCGTCGCGAGATAACCGTAGCCAAGACGCAGTACAGCCGGGCCCAGCACATAGCGGCCACTGCGTTGATCGTGCAGGAGGTAGCCCAACTGCGCGAGCGTGTGTACCGTCCGGAACGCCGCCGAGCGCGTCGTGGACAGGATTTCTGCGATCTCCGAGAGTCCGAGTTCACGGCGCTCCGGGGTAAAAGCCTGAAGCACCCGCAATCCCCGCACGAGGCCGGGAACGATGTAGCGGTCTGGGCTCTCAGCGGACTTCCTCGTTTCGCTCATAAAACCCCGTCTGGTATGCAAAACGATCTTACGCTATCGCTTTCCAAATTCTCAAAGGGAGAAGTCCGAAATGGCTGCATCCGCCCTCGTCCAAGAATTGGCCGCCCATACCGGCCGCTTCGTCGACAAGAGCTTCGACTGGAACGCCTTTCCGTCGAATACTGGGTTCGCGGACCTTGCCCGGGCGCAGATGCGCTATATCGGCGCCGGCGGTTCTCCGAAGGTAGGTGATACGTCGACGCTGAAGCCCGACCACTTCACCGTCAGCCTCATCTACAAGGAGCCGGGCAAATACGCGGCTTGCCACAGCCACGAGATCGAGGAGAGCTTTCTCATCATCGACGGTGTGCTCGTCGTGGGATGGGAGAAGGACCGCGAGGTCGTCGAGGTCAAGCTCGGGCCCAAGGACATGATCCTGAATGCGCGCGAAGTCGGCCACGGCTTCCGCAACGACGGCGTGACGCCGGTGCTGATGTCGATCTCGGTCGATGTCGGCAAGCCCCGCCCCCCTGTCTACCACTATCATCCGAAAGAACATCCGACCGAAGTCGCCCGCTACTTCGGCGCGGCGCCCGGTGCGGCTATGCCCTTCGACCGCGGCGGCGCGCACCCTTTGCAGCAGCTCATGAGCCAATACGTCGTGCGCTACAGCGAATTGCCGACCATCTGGGAAAAGGCGGGCTTCACCCGCAAGATCTATGTCGGCCCCGGCGGATCGGTGCAGGGCACCTGCCGCAAGGAGATGCTGGGCATTCCATCCGGTGTCGGCATCAAGCCGGTCACGCGCTCAGTCGAGGATGCGATCCTCGTTCTCGACGGCTCGATCGTTGTCGGTTGGGAACAAGACGGTGAGCGCGTGGAGACCGAACTGGGGCCGCGCGATCTGGTCAAGACTCCTGCCGGGCGGCCCCACTGGTTCCGCAACAATTCGGCCGGCCCGGCCAATGTCTGGCTGGTGATCGGCGATGCGGCGGCCGACAGTGTCGTTTACGAGGCCGCCTGATCGACCGTCATACCACCATAGACGATGGGAGCTTTGTCGATGACTGCGCCGACACCGAAGCGGAAAATCCGAGTGGCTCATTTGGCTGGCCCGTCCGCGACGATTCAAAACACGCCGCCGCTGGTCACGTCGAACAAAGCCCGCAAAAGCCACGGCCTGCCGCCCCGCAATAATACGGACGGCAGCGCTCCGAAATTCGATGCCTTGCGCGCGCAGCGCCTCGCCGCGCCGGCCAAAGTCTATGTCGAGCAGTTCTCGGCCCATCCGCTCGAAGCGGACGCCGCCGAACTCTACGGGCCGCCGGACGGCTATCTCGCAAAGGATGGCAGTTTCAGCAAGGGCCGGAAGCAGGCGTCGGACAAGCCAGTCTACGAGATCGAACTCAAGCCGGAAGATGGCCTGTATCCCCTCCCCTATATGGCCCTCCAGGCGGATGGCAGCCCGTGGGAAGAAGAAATGGCGACACCATGGGGCCCCGAGGAAAAAGTGCGGCAAGGATTCTTCCCGGATGGCTCGCGCAGTTTCGAAGAGATCGACCGGCTGTCCGTCGGTCCAGACGGCATGGCAAATCTCGTCTCGTCTCAAGCCGAGGTCGATTTCTTTCGCGTGAAGCCGTCCGCCGGCTACAAGAAAGGCTTGCCCAAGGATCTTCGCACCGATGTCGGCGAAGGCGATATCGCGCCGGAACTGCGCGGTCGCGACTTTGATGGTTACAAGCCTTTTCACTTGATGACATCGCCGGCTCGTCCAGCCCTGGCCACGATCACGAACAGCGCCCAGAAGATCGCGGATAGCGGCCACTACGATGGTTTGATTTGGACGCAGGGCAGTGCGCAGGTCGAAGAGACCGCCTATTGGTTAAGCCTCACGCTCGATACGACGCTGCCTGTCTGCGTCAACGCGGCTCAGCGCGCGCAAGGCGAGATCAGCGCCGACGGCCCGAAGAACATTGTCGACTCCATCGCCTATATCGGCTCCGGTAAATGGAAGGATGGTTCGGGACGTGACAAGTGCGGTGCCGTCGCGATCCAGGAGCAGCAGATATTTGCGGCGCGCGAAGTCGCAAAGTCCGATGCACGGCCCGGCAATTATCGCGCGCTCGGTGGGCATGGCGGTGTGCTCGGCCAGATATCGCATCTCAACCAAACCCGCCTGACTTATGTACCGATGTACAAACACACGCATACGTCCGAGGTGAACATCCGCAACCTGCCCAGAACGACAAAAACGGCACAGAAGATCGATGGCGCGATTCGTCTTGTCGACGTGCCGATCAAGGATGATACGGGGAGATTGCTCGACAGCGCGATCCCATCCGTCACGATCCTTAAAGACGGAAACTATACCGAAGAGGACACGGGCCTCGGCCTCGAATCCATGCCCTGGCTGACCGCCCTGCTTGAACACAAGCTCAGCCTTGGCCGGGCTGCCGGCTTGGTGTTGGAAGGCCTGGTCCCCTACGCCATCTCGCCGACGAATGCGACGGAACAGTTGATCATGCGGGCGGCGTTCTGCGGAATTCCCACCGTACGCGCTTGCCGATCCGGGGCCGAAGGCTTTGCCGATGCGTCGCCCTTTTCGATCGGCGGGTCAAACCTGACCTCGACCAAAGCGAGGCTCCTGTTGATGGCAGCCCTGATGAAATTAGGCGCGCTGCCAGTTGCCCAAAATCCCGATGCGCCCACGACAGCAGAACAACAGGCCGTCATCGCCGCAATCTCCCGCTACCAGGCGATATTCGATACCCACTGAGCAACACCAGCCGAATGGGTTGGGACGACTCTGCTACGCATGTTCGATCTGCGATTAGTCCGGCGCTCCCTCTCGCAACCGTTGGGTTACCCGCTTGATGATTTCGCGCGACGAGATCGTATGCGTATACGGCACCGTCCTGAGCCGATCCGTTGCAATCACGTCCTTGTACCAATGCGCCAGTTCTTCGGGCGGGAAGTCGTCGCCGTGCACCACGAAGTCGGCCCCGATCACGTCGAGATGGGCGCGCGTGCAATAGAGCGGCGCGTCAGGGATTACACGGTCCACATAACGGCAGGCACCCACCACGGCGGCCCGTTCGGCCGTAGTCATGATCGGCCGTGGTTTGTACGTCGCGACCGCGTCGTCGCCGACCAAGCCGACGATCAGGCGATCACCGAGCGCGCGCGCCTGGCGGAAGAATGCGACATGGCCCGGATGGAACAGGTCGCAGACTACATCGACATACACCCAAACCAGGCGCCCGCCGCTCATTGCCGTCCCGGCTTGCGGGCGATGAAGAGGCCCCAGCGGAATTCGCCGTCGCGGCAGAACTTCAGCTTTTTGTCCCACCGCGTCGACAGGTACGTATAGTCGGCCTCGGTATAAGTTTGCAGGAACCGTTCACGGCTGGCGGCGAGACCGTCCTGTTCGCGCTCCATGCAGGCGATGAAGTCCGGTGTCGCGTCTTCCGCTGTCGATACTTCAAAGCCGGCGATCACAAGGGCGCGCCGGTACTCTTCGACCGTCTGTAGATGGTAATGGGTCTGATCGAGATAGTCGGCGAATTCGGCCGACAGCGGCTCGGGCCGGCGGCAGAAATCGGTGATGAACAAATGCCCGCCCGGTTTGATCGCGCGAAAGGCCGCATCCCAAACCAAGTTCTTTTCGGGGACGTAAAGAATGCAGTCGCGCGTCCAGGCCAGATCGAAATGCTCCCGCGGCAGATCGGCGGTCCGTACGTCGCCGAGCAGAAAGCGGACATCTTTCGTGCCCTGCTCGGTAGCGCGTTCGCGGCTGATCTCGACCATCGCCGCCGCCACGTCCAACCCTAGAACCGACGCCTGAAAGTGTTCCGCGAAATAGAAAGCGGCGCCACCCAACCCGCTGCCGATATCAAGAATACTCATGCCATGCGTCATCGGCAGGCGCTTGCAGAACCGCTCCATGATCGGCAGGTGGCCCGGGCTTTGAAATCCTCGTCCATACATCCATTCGGAACGCAGGATGTTTCGGCGCGTGTATCGATTCGCTTCGTCCTCGGCTTGGGTCATGATCCTCGTTTTTCCATTTCAGGGACTCAAAGCTGTGAGCGGCAGCGCTATCCGACCGTCACCGGCATACGATCCTCGGTCAGCCACCGCGCCAGGTTGGCCAGCCATTGGCCTTCCGGTGTCGCGGGACAAACCAGGCGGCCGCTGTCGATGCCGCGCAGCATCGCCGCCATTTCGGGGGAAAGATCGGGTTTGCGTTGCAAGGCTGCAAGGATCGTCGCCGAGGCCGGTTCGAGAATGCCGTAGCGCGTCAGATAGCGGCGCATATCGGCCTTGAACGCAGGGTCCGGCGCATGCTCCTGCTCGGTAGCGACTGAACCGCCGAGGTTATTGATCCGGTCCAGCATCCATTGCCGGCGGTCGGCAGCGGGAATCGCGGCAAGGACGTCAGGCGCGATCGAGCGGCCGATCATATAGTCCTGCCCGCCGTAGCCGACCGGGAAATCGAGAAAGTTCTCCAAGGATTCGACCGGCAGTCCCCCACGGAATTTGAGCGGCACGACGGGATAGCCACGCGAAATGGCCAGGTCGATAAAGGCCGTGCTCATGATCCGCATCGGATCGCGGCAGCTCAACATGCGCGATCCAGCGGCATGCACCAGCAAACCGCAGCGCTTCGTCTCGATGATGCGGGTAGCCCGGACCATCAGTTCCAGCAAGGCGCGGCCATCGCCCTGCGGCACGAACAGCAGACAGTCGGCATCGACGTTGCCGGGATAGGTATAGAGTTGCCCGAGCAGTTGGCCCAGCCAGGATGTCTTGTGCTCGATTTTGGCGATCGATTGGATCACCACCTTGCCCAGTAGCGGCGACACCGCCAGCACGAAGAGAAGCGATTCGACCGTTACCTGGTGATTGGCCAGGAATAGGAACGGCCGCCCGGCAAGAGCAGCGAAATCCGCTTCATCTTCCAGCCAGACGCTTTTGCAGAATTTGTCGACGAGGGCCCGGCCAATATCCTCACCGGGCCATTTCTCGGTGCGGCCGACGTTGTAGCGTATTGCTTCATCGGGCCGCAACTCGGCAGGCGGGATGCGCCGTTCAGACATGATACTTGGCATGGTGGTGTACGCGATCTGCCGCTTCCGGGCCCCATCGCAACGGCCTGCTGCGTGGATGAAAGTCTCTCATCGCTCGAAAGCTAATAGAGATCCGCGTAGGCGGCAATGCTCCGGGGTGCGTCCGAATCTTGCGAATCTGGGCCTGATATCCACCGCCGCTCTGCGCTATGCTGCGGCGATGAACACAATCCGTCCCTTGCTGCTGAACCCCGGTCCCGTCACGCTGTCCGAGCGCGTGCGCAATGCACTTCTGCGCGACGATCTCTGCCATCGTGAGGTGGATTTTGTCGCGCTGTTCCGCGATGTGCGCGATCGTCTGTCGCGCGTCTATCCCGCCAGCCGCCCCGACTACGTGCCGATTCTGATCACCGGCTCGGGCACGGCCGCCGTCGAGGCGATGGTGGTGTCGCTGGTGCCCGTGGGCGGTTCGGTCGTGGTCGCGGCCAACGGTGTTTATGGCGAACGCATGGAGGCGATGGCCAGGGCTGTCGGACGCACGGTTCGTACGGCGCGTTCCGCCTGGGGTGCGGCGATCGATCTCGACGCGGTGCGGGCCGCCTTGGCGGCGACGCCCAAGGCTTCGCATGTGCTGGCCGTCCATCACGAGACGACGACCGGCCGGCTCAACGACATCGGCGCCTTGGCGGAAGTCTGCCGCGAATTCGGGGCGCGTCTGTTGCTGGACACGGTCAGCAGCTTCGGCGCCGAAGACATTAGCTTCGCAGACTGGAACCTCGACGCTTGCGCGGTCGCCGGCAACAAGTGTCTGCACGGAACGCCTGGCCTTTCGGCCGTGCTGGTCGCCGAACGGATTTTCGCTGAGCGGCCCAGCGGTGCCCCGGGACTGTATCTCGACCTGCACCGCTACTACGCCGCCCGCGACGGCGCCCCGCCCTATACGCCGGCGGTTCACGCCTTCTACGCACTGCAGGAAGCGCTGCGGGAGTTCGAGGAGCACGGCGGTTGGCAAGCCCGGCGCGACACCTATCGCGCGCTCGCGCGCCAGGTCATGGCCGATCTCGAAGTGCTGCAAATACACACCTGGCTGCCGGACCGTGACAGCTATTCCTCGGTGCTGACGTCCTATCGCTTGCCCGAATCGGTGACCTATGACCGATTGCACGATGCCGCCAAAGCAGAAGGTTTCGTGATCTATGCCGGGCAAGGCGATTTCCAAGGCCGGATGTTTCGCGTTTCGACCATGGGTGCGGTCACCGCCGCCGATATGGCGCGATTCACGCAGCTGGTCGGTCGCGTGGTCCAGAGCGCGCACTGAGGCTCACATCTGAGTTCGCAAAGTTCCATTTCGCAGCCGTTCGACGATCCGGTCGGTGATGGTCTTTGGCGAGATATCGCCGTCACACGGGATGATCTTCAGCCGTTCCGCCTGGATCACGTCGCGATAGCGGCGGGCCAACTCGCCCGTGGCGATGTCATCGCCATGAACGGCGAAATCGGCGCCGATCGCATCGAGATGGGCAAGCGTGCAGATCGTCGGCGCGCCGGCGATCACGCGGTCCACAAACCGGCAGGCTTCCACCATGACGACACGCTCGGCCGCGGTCATGATCGGGCGCACGCCGAGTTCCGCGGCATCATCGTCGCCGATGACACCCACAATCAAACCATCGCCGAGCGCACGGGCCCGTTGCAGGAGATCGACATAGCCGGCATGACACGGGTCGCACACCACGTCGACATAAATCCAAGTCAGCTTGCGGCCCGTCATCGCGATCCGAAGCGGGTCATGAAGGCGGTCTTCGCATCCTGGGGCGACCGCTTAGGCCGGCCGAGATCGCCGCGCGCGCCGGGACGCACCATCACCTCGAGAAATGCCGCGCCGGACACGGCCAGGAATTCCGGCAGAACCGCCTGCAGTGCAGCCGGGGTGTCGACGCGCTTGCTCCAGCCATAGCCGCAGGCCAGGGCGACGGTCGCAAGAAGCGTATCGGGTGCGCTGGTCGGCTGACCGCCCACCGAATCATGGACGCGATTGTTCAACACCACGTGGCGCAGATTGGCGCAGCCCGCCGAGACGGTCAGGCCGCCAAGATGCATCAGCGCCGCGCCGTCACCGTCGAGGCAGACGACGGTCTGATCCGGCCGCGCCATGGCGATACCCGCAGCGATCTGCGACGCATGGCCCATAGAACCGACGGTCAGGAAATCGAGATCGCCATTGGCGCCCACCTGTTGCCGAAACGCATAGAGCTCGCGGGCAATCTTCCCCGTAGTCGCGACGATCGGCGTTTCAATGTCGACGGCCTTCGCGATCGCCGCGATGGCCTCTTCCCGGGTCATCGTCGCAGGACGGCCGTCGCCCTCCATTTGCGCGTCGCCGCTCAAAATATCCTTGCGTACGACGATCGCCACGGGGCGCGACTCACGGCGCGCACGCGCTACCAGGGTAGCCACGGCGTCGAGGCCTTCATCGCCAAGAACCATGGCAGGGATGGCCAAGGTATCGAGCAGATCCAGGGTGATCTGGCCCTGGCGCACATGTTGCGGCTCGTCATGCAACTGCTGGCCACCGCGCATCTCGGCGCGCCAGCCGACGATCAACACCAGCGGAATGCCGTAGACCAACGGGTCGGCCAGCGAGGTCAGCGGATTGACCGCATTACCCAAGCCTGAGTTCTGCATGTAAACGGCTGCGACACGTCCGGTGGCGAGATGATAGCCGGCAGCCAAGCCGATGGCCGAGCCCTCATTGGCGGTGACGTGATGCGCCCGCGCCGATGACGGCTTCGCGATCTCCGCGCAGAAGGCGGCCAGCAGCGAATCGGGAACGCCTGCAAAAAAGGAAACGTCACACGCGGTCAGCGTGGCGACCAGATCGGCGGCGGGAAAATTCATCGCGTGCCGGGGACCAGATCCAGAAGCTCGCTGATCGGCATGCACAGCGAGTCGGCTTCCTTGGCGCGGCCGTGACGCAGGATGCTTTCTGCGGCGGCCCGCATGGCGGGATAGGCGGCGCGGAGCAGATGATTGGCGTAGATCACCACGTTGACGCCGCGGCGGTTCAACTCGCCCTCATGCACCGAACTGTAGCTGCTGGGTACGGCAACCAGCGCCGTATCCGGATCGCTCGAGCGAAAGCGGTCACAGAACGTGAGAACCTCTTCGGGCGACTTGCTGCGGCTGTGGATCATGATGCCATCGGCGCCGGCCGCGACATAGGCATGAGCCCGCGCCAGCGCATCTTCCATACCCGCGCCCAGAATCAGGCTTTCGACGCGACCGATGATGATAAAGGCATCGGTGATGGCGGCCGCGCGGCCCACGGCGATTTTCTCGCAGAAGCGGTCAATGTTTTCCTGATCCTGCTGCGGCGTATCGAGCAGCGAATTCCGTTTGAGGCCCGTCTTATCCTCGACGATCACGGCTGACACGCCCATGCGTTCCAGCGAGCGCACCGTATAGGCGAAGTGCTCGGGATGACCGCCGTCATTACCGTCGAAGATCAGCGGCTTGCTGGTCACTTCGAACATCTGGTCGATGGCGGCCAAGCGTGCACTGATGTCGACCACATCGATATCGGGTTTTCCGCGCGCGGTCGAATCGGTCAGGCTCGACGACCACATGGCATGGAAGCGCGCGGTGCGGTCCGGCAAGTCGACCTGCAGGTGCTCGACCAGCTGGCCGCAGAGCGGCGAATGAACCTCGATCGCCCGCACCATCTCGCGCGTGTTCAGAAGGCGCAGCAGGCTGCGGCGGCGGATGCCGGGCGTCACGGCCGGATGGGCGCGGCGCTCCAAGGTTGGCGCACCAGTCGGTTGTCCAACCGGCCGGTCGAGAAAGCGGCCGCCCCAAGCGGCCAGCACCGCTTCCGCCCGTTCGCGCGCGCTGCGCTGGAAGCGGTGATGGAAATCGTCATCGCAAAGCAGGAAGTTCGGTTTTATCGCGTGCAGATTGGGCAGTAGGTCCCAGTCGTCCTGTTCCACCACGCGGCTGACGCCGACGATGTTCTCGAAGACACGCTTGCGCTCGTGAAATTCCAGAGCGGGCAACGGGGAAAATCTTGAAATTGCCCGGTCCGTGAGAAGGCCGACGATGACCCCGCCGTGTTTCCTGCCTTCAGCGATCATGTCGATATGGCCGGCACGCACTTCGTCGCCGGCGATCGCGACATAAACGGTCTTATCCATCTCACCACCTCGCATCCATTGGATGCGTACTGCAATTACAAAAGCGGGGGGAAGATCGGCCGAGGCGGCCATAGTGGAAACATCCGCCGACGCAAGTCCCCCGTCGGCCTGCGCAGGTCGATAGATGCACTGTGACCGGGTTGCAATTACAGCGTCAAGACTCGTATTACGTCAGACGCTTAGATTGTGATCGCCGTCACAGTTGCCGCCGCTGACTTCAAGCCGAAACGGTCCCAGCGCACCAGTTTCAGGACACCCTCGTGGGTCTCCACCAGAGCCGTGCAGTTCTCGACCCAATCGCCGGTATTGGCGTAGAGGATGTGTCCGCGCTGCTCGAGAGCGGGCGCGTGGATGTGGCCGCAGATCACGCCGTCCATACTGGCTTCGTCCGTCGCCGCCACGATCGCATTGACGAATTTGTCGCGGTAGGCGCGCCACGACGACAGGCTCACCTTGATCGCGCCGAGATAGCGCCGCAGCGCTCGGCCGCGCTTCAAGCGCAGAATGTTAATCCGATGTTCGAAAGCCAACGCCAGGTAGTAAAGCCAACACGCCACGTTGAGATACCATCCCGACATATCGGTGCGGATATGCTGGTCCATCGCGTCGCCATGGGTGACCAGCAAGCGGCGGCCGTCCACGGTAGTGTGCACGTGATCGTGCTCGAAGAAGATGTTGCCGCCCTGGAGCGGCGGGAAATGACGCAACACGCGGTCGTGATTGCCCGGCAGCACGATGATCCGCGTCGACTGGGCCAGGCCCATCAGCGTGTGGAGCGCCTTCTCCTGGGCGCGTAGCCAACGCTGCTTTTGCGAGATGACACGCAGATCGACGATGTCGCCGACCAGATACAATGTCTCGCAGGAATGGTGCTTCAGGAAATCGACCAGAAGATCGACCTTGCTCTCCCGCGTACCGATGTGCAGATCGGAGATCCAGATCGTGCGCAAATCGGCGCGGCCCGGCGGCTGATGGAGCGGCTGGTTCATCGGCCCGCCGTGCGGGCCTGCAGGGATTGAACGGCCAATTCCGCCAATATGCGCAACGAAAAGCCCGCAAAGACAACGGCAGGGACCACCAGAACCAGATCGAGCCATCCTGGCGCCGGTGCGAACAGGACCCAGGCAAAGAACAGGGTGCGCGCCGCCGACGCCGCATCCATGCTACGCGCAGCGATCCATGGGCTGACGAAAGGGGCTGCGGCGGTGGTGAACAGGCTGGGCGCCGAGCCGGCAAAGCGGCTGATGATCACTTCGGGGGCAATGCGCAAAAGCAGGTAGGCGGTGGCGGCGGACGCATGATCCGATGCATGCCGCATGACAAAGGCCGCCAGAACGATGTCGCACCAGCGGTCGGCCAGAAGGTCCAAGGTTTCGCCGAATGCCGATGTCTTCATCAGCCGCCGCGCCACCCACCCGTCGGCGTAATCGGTCAGCCAATAGGCCAGCACGAACAGGGCCGCGCCGAAGGCGGGATCCGGCGTCCAGCCGCAAGCCAGAGCGGCAGCAATAGCCGACACGGCCGCGATCCGCCCCAGGGTTATCAAATTGTTCGGCCAAGCGAGAATGCCGATCAGGGCCGCCACCTTACCCATGCCATCGCTCCGCGTTGCATTCCCCGGGACCGAGATACACCGAAGCCGCCGGTTCGGGCAAATTTCCCGTGGCAGGGTCCCGAAAATGCAGCTACCAAAAGCAGCCGGGCTTGGTCCAAAGTTGACATCCGTATGCGAAGGCTGGGGAAGCTCTGGGCTCGCGTATATTGCCTCGACGGGGGAATTTTTGAGAGCGCCATCCAGAGTTGGGCAGATCCACCCGCGGCGGATTGCGGTGGCGGTGCTGCTGTTGGTCATCGTCGGCGCCATCAGCCTGATTTACGGCAGCGCGCTGAACTGGCTGATCGAGCGGACACCGGATCAACTGGCCGCCGTCTCGATGGCCGATTTCATCGTCCGCGCCTTTGCGGTGATCGCCGTTGCCTGGTCGGTGGAACGGTTGATCCAGGAACTCGTCCTGATCGGCATGATCGAACGGCAGGTACGCCGCCGCGTGCCGGAGATCGTGGTCGGGCTGATTGCAGGCGCGGTCTATCTGGCTGCGCTGTTCGTGATCGCCACGGCCATCTTCGGCATGTCGGCCCCCGTGGTGCTGGCGGCAGCCGCCGGACTTCTGATCCTTCTCGGTATCCCGTTCCGTCCGGTGATCGAAGACATCGTTGCCGGCATCGTGCTCAGTTTCGATCGCTCCTTCGGCATCGGTGTTGTCATCGAGACCGCCGACGGCCGTGTCGGCAAGGTCCGCCGGCTCGGTATCGTGGGCACGACGCTGCTGTTGACCGATGGCAGCACCAATATCGTGCGCAATACTACGATCGGCCGCCAGGGCTATATCCTGCGCGCTGCGCATGGCGCCGATCTGCGCCAGAGCCTGTCGATCAGCCTGCGGCACGGCGTGGCCACGCCGCGCGCGATCCGCCTGCTCAAGGGTGCCGCTCTTGCCACGGCCGGTATCGGGGAAGGGCACGATCCGCAGGTGCTGATCGACGACATCACCGACGAGGCCGTCGTCTACCGGCTGGCCTATGGCATCGCCGATCCCTCTCAGGCCGAACCGACGCGCAGCGCCCTGGCCCTGACCCTGTTGCGCCACCTCAACCAGGCGGGCGTCTCGCTGCTGCCGCAGCAGGGCGACGGCACGGCGATCGAGGAGAAAGTGCCGAGCTGGGATACGGTCGATATCAAGCTGATCGTCGACCGGCTGGGCTTGTTCTCGGTGTTGACGCCCGAGGAGCGCGCGACCCTGGCCAGCCATGCGACGCCTCGCACCTTGTCGGAAGGCGCGATGGTCTGCCGCAAGGGCGAGGCCGGCGGGACACTCTTCGTTTTGGCCGAGGGTGTGCTCGAAGTGACGGTCGAGGACACCGAGGGCATCCGCATCCGCCTGGCGCGCGTCGAGCCGGGCGACTGCGTCGGCGAGATGTCGCTGCTGACAGGCGAGCCGCGCAGCGCCGATGTCTTCGCGCGCAGCCCCGTCCTCGTTCTGGAAATCCGCAGCGAGGATCTCGCCCCGATCCTGAAGAACCGGCCGGAGGTGGCCGACAGTTTGGCGCAGTTGATGGTCGAACGTCAGCGCGCGAAGGACGCCGCCATCGCCGGCAGCGGCCAGCGCGGACCGGCGCGCACCGACTTGGTGTCGCAGATCGCCCAACGCATCAAGTCGTTCCTGTTCAGCTTCAAGTCTTAGGCGCCGCTGTCAGGCGTGCGCGGATCTGGCGCAGCAGCCACGTGTCGCCCGCCATGCGTTCGGCCGTATCGAGGAAGCGCAATCCTGTCGCCGGGTCGGCCGCGCCGTGCCATGCCGCCAACTCGGCGAAAGCGAGGGGCTTCAAATCCTTCATGATAGTGCCGGCCACCAGATCGCGCTGGAGAGTCCGCGCGGCCTCGAGATGCTCGTCGATATCCGCCAGCGGGTTGTTGAGCCAAACAGCCATGGCCGGCCAATAGCGCGACAGGCACTTCGGATCGTCGAAGACACAGAGCGGCAGGGTCGCGTGGCGATCGGTCAGACAGGGCAGAGCATGCAGCACGCAGATCGGCACCGCGCGCTCATAGGGCTCCACGGCCAGCCCACGCCTGCGCATCATCCCTTTCATGTAGTTGATGACATAGTGGTAGTGCCCGCCCGTCATGCCGACATCGCCCAGGTCGATCTCATGGCCGACCCAATCAAGGTGATGGCGGTGCGCCAGATAGGCGAGGCTGCGGATTTCGTCATGGGCGACGAAATAGGAATCGATCTGCTTTAGCGCTTTTGCTTCGCCGAGCGCAAAGGCCGAGTCGCCCAACGGCGGCATCGCCACCGTCGCTGCATGGATCGGCAGGGCGGGCCTCAAGTCCAAGGTCATCAGCACCGCGACGGCCGCGCCGAGACTGTGTCCGGTAGCATAGATCGGCGCGTCAGGGTGTGCTCCATGCAGGCGGGCAAGCACGGGCCGCACCAGCTTCACGGCCGCGTCTGCCGCATCGTGGTAGCCCTGATGGACCATGCCCGCCCCCGGTTTCCACGGCACCATCGTCGTGCTGAAATTGGTGGTCATGTCGCCCAGATCGGCGGTGCCGCGAATGGCGACATAGATTGCGCCGCTATCTTTGCGATGGGCCACGAACAAATGCAGATTCTGCGGGTTGATCAAGCCGCCCGCGTTCAGCATGCCGTCGGCGAAGTCGAGAACGAAACCGCTCTGGTCGAGAAAGGCCGCCAAAGGCGCACTGTTGTTGACATAGGCCAGATTATCCATCGTGGCGATGTCGAGTTCGAACCCGGTCAGGGGATAGCCGATCTGCTCCGCGAAGGTTACGTAGGTCGGTTCGTCGATTGAAATCGCGGAGCCCGATTTCGCATCGACGACGGGTTCGGCATTGATCAGCACTTCATCAGGCTTCAGCACCCCCGTGCAATTGCAAACCAGCCGGTCCTTGTCGCGCCAGAGTATGGCAAGGGAACCTTGCGCCCGGCGCACAACATCGGCCACGTCGCCATGGTCGATGCCGCTGACGGCGTCGATCCAACGCAGCGTCAGTTGGCGCGGATCGAACACCGGCATCTGCGTGCGGTGGCGGAACTCCGTCAGGCCACTTGCGGCCTGCGCAGCACCTCCGGCCAGGATCACCAGGCTCGCTAAGAGGATCGATCCAAACCGCAGCACCGCACCACCACCAGTATAAGAAATCCCGCTAGGCTGCCTCGAATTTCCGCCCCGCGCGATAAAGGCCCAGCGTGCCGACGATCAGGAACAGATGGTATAGCGCGTTATGGTTCAGCGTCTCGGACAGATCGAGGCCAAGTGCCTGTACTACGGACCCGGCGATATAAAGCGCAATTCCCAGAGCCAGAGCCAATGAGCCAGGGCGGCGCGCATAGAGCAGGCCCACTACCAGCCCCAGGATCATTTCTGGTGCCGCATCGGCCGTCACCAGGATGTACTGGTCGCCGGTGAAGATGGCGATCGCGAAGACGATAAATTGGATCGCCGCCAGGATCAGCAGCCAGCGCTGCCGCGGGAAATACTGACGCATGATCGCCGCCAGAACGGCCGCCGCCGTCAGACCCGCACATAACCAACTGATGCGCGAGACGATATTGGTATCGGGCAGGAAGCCGCGTCCTTCAATGAAGCCATGGTCGACGGCGGCGAAGAACGGCGCCAATCCCAGGAAGAGCAGCACCAAAGACATATACCACCGCGCCGACATTGCGCGCGGCGATTGTGCGAACAAGAGGCCTGAGAGAAAGAAAGCTTCTGCGGACAGCACGAAATCGGTAATGGCAGACCATGCCAACGGCGTCATCCCAGTGATCCCCCAAGTCACAAACCGGTCGTACCCTAAGCGAGAAAGCGGCGCGCGACAACGGTCAACCAGTCCGCGCAGACCGCCGGGCTCACCAAGGTGGCTGGACCGGCTTTGCTTTTCCCGACAATAATGGCGCCTGTTGGATCGCCGGCTTTTTTTGGGGAAGAGATGGCCGATATCGTATTGATCAGTCCACGCTTCGCGACGTCGTTCTGGGGGCTTCAATACGCCCTGCCCATTTTCGGGTCGAAGGCCACCATGCCGGTCGCCGGCCTGCCCTTGCTGGCCGCGCTGACGCCGGGCGAGCATACCGTGACGCTGATCGACGAGGATATCGAGGCGATCGACTTCGATCGCTGTCAAAAGGCCGACATGGTCGGGCTTACCGGAATGAGCGTGCAGCGGCATCGCATGCGCGAGATCGCGGTCGAACTCAAGCGGCGGGGTATATTCGTGGTCGCGGGTGGCCCTTGGATTTCGGTGCAGGAAGACTATTTGGACGGACTGGCCGACGCGATCTTCGTCGGCGAGGCGGAAGAAACCTGGCCGCAATTCCTGTCGGAATGGTCCGAGGGCCGGCACCAGAGACGCTATGAGCAAGCGGAACGGACCGACATGTCCACTGTCCCGGCTCCGCGCCTCGATCTCCTGGACATCAAGAAGTACACCTTCGGCAGCGTGCAGATTTCCCGCGGTTGCCCCTTCGCTTGCGAGTTCTGCGACATCATCGTCACCTTCGGACGCCGCCCACGTCTGAAGACGAGCGCCCAGGTGATTGCCGAACTGGAAAACCTGCTCGCCATGGGCAAGCGGGATGTCTTCATCGTCGACGACAATCTCATCGGCAACAAGAAGGCGATCGCTCCGGTGCTGCGCGACATCGCCGCGTGGCAGCGGGAACACGGACATCGCATGTCCTTTTTCTCCGAGGCAACGATCGACCTCGCCGATGATCCCGAAATGCTGCGATTGCTGAACGAGATTGGCTTCACCAGCATATTCGTGGGCATCGAAACGCCCAACGAGGCTTCGCTGCGCGAATCCAAGAAGCATCAGAACCTGCGCAACTCGACGGGAACGATGGTGGAGAAGATCCACCGGATTCAGGAGAGCGGGATCGAGGTCATGAGCGGCATGATCGTCGGGTTCGACAACGACGATGGAACGATCTTCAATCAGCAGGTTGAGTTCCTGCGCCGCGCGCGCATTCCCTCCGCCATGCTGGGAATGCTGAGTGCCATTCCGAAGACGCCGCTTCACACTCGTCTGAAGCTGGAGGGGCGACTCGACCCCAGCGACACCACCGAATACGGAACCAACGTCATTCCCCTGCGGATGAGCCGGGAAGAACTGCTTCACGGTTATGTAAAGGTCTTCTCCGAGTTGTACTCGCCGGAAGCCTATTTCGGCCGGGTCGATGCGCTGTATCTCGAAGGGCCACTGAAAGTCGGACGCCGCATGCGCCATTTGCGCGACGTCTTCTTCCGCCGCCACGCGCTCAACGCGCGTCTCTTGGTCGAGGCCGGGGTCATGTTTACGCGACTTCTGTTGCGGGTACGGGAACTCCGCCTGGGCTTTGATTACTGCCGGCGCATATGGCGCTTGATCAGACGCGGCACGGCACCCGAAAGCCTGCACGCATACATGATCGCGATCGTCTGCCACTACCACTACTACTGCTTCGCCAAAGAGATCAGAAATCGGAGTACGGCGCTGTCGAACACGATCTGATCGACGCCACCGCCATGGCGAACATAGTAGAGGCCCGGCTCCGTGGTATGGCCCCAGTACGGCAATTCGCAGCCGCTGTTTGGTGAACCCCACGGTCGCGTGTCCGACGACCGTTGTCGCCGGCATAGTCGGCCCATAAAACCCTGGATCGCCTCCCGGAGTCAGATCAAAATTGATTTTTCCGAGAAGCGGCACTAGACGGAAATCATGATCCAATTTGAAGCGGCGGTGTTGCGCCATACAGGTCAGCCACTGGCTATCGAGCGCATCCACGTAACGGCATTGCAGCCTGTTGACGTGCTGGTGCGGATCAAAGCCTCGGGCCTCTGCCATACCGACCTTGAGGTCATCGAGGGATCGCTGCCCTACCCGCTCCCAATCATCCTCGGCCATGAGGGCTCGGGCGTTGTCGAGGAGGTCGGCAGCGCGGTCACCAGCGTGAAGGTGGGCGACCATGTCGTCTGTTCCTGGAACCCACATTGCGGGCACTGCTTCTATTGCGAGCAAGACCTGCCGATCCTCTGCGAGGTCTACACCAAACATCAGCCGGCGGGGCATCTGCTCGACGGCGGATCGCGGCTGGCCGGCGCGGACGGCACGGTCCACCACTTCTCGGTCGTCTCATCCCATGCGCAATATGCCGTCGTCCCGCAGTCGGGCGCGGTCGTCGTGCCCAAAGAAATCCCATTCGATCGTGCCTGTCTGATCGGGTGTGGGGTGATGACGGGCGTCGGCGCGGCCACCCGCACGGCGCCCGTGCAGCCCGGCGCCAACGTGGCCGTGATCGGCTGCGGCGCTGTGGGGCTCAACGCGATCCAGGGCGCGAAGCTGGCCGGTGCGGGCCAGATCATCGCCATCGACCGGATGGATCAGCGGCTCGACTCGGCGAAAGTGTTCGGGGCCGATACGCTGGTCAAGGGCGAGCCGGGTGCGGTCATCGACAGCGTGCGCGCCGCCACCCAGGGCCGCGGCGCCGATTTCGTGTTCGAAGCGGCCGGCAACGAGATCGCCTTCCGTATCGCAGCGGAAATCACGCGGCCGGGCGGCCATCTGGTGTTCCTCGGCAAGGTCAACTTCGGCAAGGACGTGGCGTTTCGCTGGGGTTCGCTGATGGGCGAGAAGAAAATCACCCGCTCGGCCTATGGTGGCGCCCGGCCGAAGCGCGACTTTCCCTGGCTGGCGCGCAGCTATCTCGAGGGCAAGCTCAAGCTCGACGAACTCATCACGGCGCGCATGCCGCTCAGGGGCATCAATACAGGCTTCGATGCCATGCGGCGCGGCGAAGGCATCCGCACCGTCGTCCTGCCGTGACGATGCCGGCCTGGCGGCACCCAGCCCTGAGACCGGGCTGGATCGACCGGCCCCATGAGACGCTGCCCCTAGGCGACTTCGCGCTCGAGTCCGGCGTGGTGGTCGAGAACGCCCACATCAGCTACGTCACGCATGGCACGCTCACCACCGCGCGCGACAATGCGGTACTGCTGCTCTCGGCTATCGGCACCACCCATCATCGCCTCGACTTTCTGATCGGTCCCGGCAAGGCTTTCGATCCCACGCTGTATTTCATCATCTGCGCCGATGCGCTGGGCAACGGCCTGTCGATCTCACCCAGCAACTCGGGGACCCAGCCCGGGATGCTGTTCCCCCGCTTCGCCATTCGCGACATGATTGAAAGCCAGGCGCGGTTACTCGATGCCCTGGACATCGCACAGGTGCAGGCGGTGTCGGGCGCCTCCATGGGCGGCATGCAGGCGGTGCAGTGGGGCGTCAGCCACCCCAAACGCATGCGCAAGATCGTTGCCATGACGCCGATGGCACAGACCCAGCCCTGGTCACAAATGATGATGGCACTGTCGCGCCAGATGTTGCTGGGGGATCGCACTTGGGATGGTGAACGTTTCACCGACATACCGCGGCAAGGCTTTACGCAGTGGGCGGGGTTGGTACGCATCCTGGCCAACCGCACGCCCGAGTCGGTGCGGCAAGCGATGGCCAGGAGCGTGTCGGTCGGCGCGACGATGGCAGAACTCGGGAGCGACTCGGCCGCGAACGGACCCGATCCGACCGACTGGATCTACCAAACCTGGGCCTATGACGCCCACGACGTGGCGCAGACACCCGGCGCGGGCGGAACGGTGGAGGCCGCGCTGGGCCGCGTAATGGCGGAGACGCTGGTGCTCGCGCCACCGCTTGACCTGCTGAACCCGGCCGAGGAGGCGCGGCGAACGGCGCACCTCATGCCGCGCGGAACGTACGTCGAAATTCCCTCCATCGAGGGGCATCAGGCGGCGTCGGGCATCGATCCGGCGGATACCGCCTTCCTCGACAAAACGATCGCTGCGTTCCTCGCCGCGCCTTAACGACGCCCGTCTTAGCGCCGGTCGTTCATCGTCATGTTGGTGCCCTTCATCACGGCGCTGCTCAGGCGATCCATGGCCAATTTGTGAGCGGCCAGCGACTCGGGGGCCATGTCCTCCGTTGGCGACGGCTCGTGCACGAAATTATTATAGCGGTCGGCGCCGCGCACCAGGGTCGCGCCGTCAGTGGCGACGATGGTCTGCTTAACATGGGGCGCCATGTAGCGCACCGCGAAGCCGATACGGCGCCGGTCCGAGCCGTTGGGCTCTGACCCATGGACGATGCCGACATGATGGAGCGAGAACTCGCCAGCCTTCAGGCTCAGCTCTTTCCACGCGCGGCCCTTGAGGTCGACGGCCACTTCCTGCCCGCGCGAAAGCATGTTGTTCTCGGCGAAAGTATCGACATGTGGCATGTCGGTGAGGTGTGTGCCGGGGATGACGCGCATCGCGCCGTTCTCGGTATCGCTGTCCACCAGCGCGATCCAGGCGGTGGTGACGTCGCCCGAACTCAGGCCCCAATAGTGCGCATCCTGGTGCCAGGAGACGAAGGACGGATCGCGCTTCTCCTTAATGAAGAAGCTCGAACTGTAGACCATGATATCAGGCCCAATGATGTCGCTGACGGCGTCGAGGATCGTGGGCATGCGCACCAGCTCGTCGAGCCAGGTGAGATAGAGGTGACCCTTGTGGCGCAGCGCCCCCTTGAACGGCCCGTGCTTTGCCTCGTGGGCCTCGAGCTTCTTCATATAGCCCGCGGCAGCTTCGGTGGTCATGGCGCGCACGGGATAGTGGTAGCCGACCTCGCGATATTTCGCGACATCGGCGGGGCTGAGACGGCCGGCGGCGGAAGTTGCGCTCATAGTGTCCTCATCACGAATCGAAATGGTTCAGGCTTGCACCCAGGGCGGTGTCTTGAAGTTGTCCCAGGTGGCGCCGATGCCGGCGTCCACGGGAATGGCGGCACCCGTGATGCCGGTGGCGATCCCCGAAGCGACAAAGCAGATCGCGGATGCGATGTCGCGCGGCGAGAGCACGCGGCCGAGCGGATGACGGTCGGCATAGGATTTAAGAATCTCGTCGCCATTGGGCAAGGTCGCCAGCCGCCCATCGAGCAGCGGGGTCTTGGTGACACTCGGGCACACGCAATTCACGGTTACCCGGTCGCGCGCCAGATCGAGCGCAGCAGCCCGCGCAAGGTTGAGAAGCGCGCCCTTCGAGGTGCAGTAGGAGAACATGCCGTGCTCGGCCTGCAGCCCGTCGAGGCTCGACAGCAGCACGATCGCGCCCGACTTGCGCGGCCGCATCTGCTTGGCCGCCTCGCGCACCAGCAGGAACGAGCCGCGGACATTGACGCCCGTCACCTGCTCGAAATCGGCGACCGAGGTGGTGAACACCGGACCGCCCTCGCCCAGGACGCCGGCGCAGGCGACGGCCGCGTCGATCGGGCCGAGCTTGCTCATCGTGGCGGCGCAGGCCTCGACCACCGTTTTCTCGTCGCCGGCATCGCCCTGGAACGCGATCGCCTTGCGCCCGCCCTTCTCGATCCGCGCGGCTGTTTCCGCCGCGGCACCCGGCGTCCGGTCGAGCACCGCGACATGCGCGCCAAGATCGGCCAGCGACAGCGCCGTCTCCAGCCCGATGCCCGACCCGCCGCCGGTGACGAAGGCGACCTTGCCTTGATAGCTGAGGCCGGGAAATGCGGTGCGGTCGTTCATTCCCGGCTCGCGATGCGGCCATTGGTGGCGGGCTGACCGCCGCCCGGAATCTTCAGCTTCCAGATCTTGCCGGTGTCCGAGGGTTCGGTGCTGGCGGCGAGTACGCCGGCATCGGTCACCCAGAGGATTTCGCCGTCGAACACGCAGTTGGTCGGCGCCCCGCCGCAGGGAATAAAGTCGAGCACCTTGCCGTCCGGCGCCAGGACATGGATGCCCTTGGCGACCAGATCGGTCACATAGAGCCTCCCATCAGCGCCGATCTTCATCCCGTCAGGGATCGGATTCTCGCCCGGCAGGCGGCCGAGGTCTTCCATGGTTCCATCGGGACGGCGGCGGCCGACACGGCCCGTGTAGGACTCGTCCCAGATGATCGACCCATCGGCCTCGACCGCGACGCCGTTCGGGAAGACCGGCTTCGGGAACGCGACGGCCACACTCGCCTTGCCGTCGGGGGCCAGCGCGAAGATGTAGCTCGGATCGGGATTGGCCGGGTTGTAGGTGCCCGGATCAGTGAAGACGAGGCGGCCATCGGCGGCGAAGACCAGATCGTTGGGGCCGTTGAGCTTGATGCCTTCGACTTCGGTGCAGAGGATTTCCGCCTTGCCGCCTTCGCGCACCTTCTGGATCGAGGGCGCCACCATCTCGGCGGCGCGCCACGGGCCGACCGTGCCGCCGTTCTGGCACAGATAGATATCCCCACCGGCGCCGACCACGCAGGAATTCGGCGCACCGGCGGTATAGGCATAGCGGCGCGGCGTCCTGTCCTTGCCGACCACCGTGATCTGGCTGCCGTAGCTTTCGACGAAGACGACACTGCCGTCGGGCAGCATCGACGGGCCTTCGGGCCAACCCAGTTTGGAGGCGATCAGTTCCGGCGTCTGTTCGCTCAGCTTGCTCATTTCACGGCTCCCGCGGTCAGACCGCGCACGATGTAACGTTGCACCAGCATCGAGAAGATCAGGATCGGAACCACCGTCACCACGCCGACCGCGGCGGCGATGTTCCAATCGATCGGCCGTTGCGCGCTGACCAGCGTCGCCGCGCCCAGGGAGATCGTCTGCAGCGATCGCGAGTCGATCACGTAGAGAGCGACCAGGAACTCGTTCCAGATGAAGATGGCGCTGAACATCGCCGCCGTCACCAGCCCGGGCCGTATCAAAGGCAGCAGCACGCGCCATAATACGTTGAAATGCCCGCATCCGTCGACCAGGGCCGCCTCGTCGATCTCGCGCGGGATGTCGTCGAAGAACCCGATCAGGATCCACACCACCAGCGGCAGCGAGAAGGCGACATAGGGCAGGATCAGCCCCAGATAGGTATCGCGCAGGCCGATCGCCTTGATGATCAGGAAGATCGGGATCGCCACGGCCAGCGGCGGCATGAAGCGCATGGAGAGGATCGTGTTGGCCAGGTTCTCCTTGCCGCGGAAGGGCATGCGCGAGAAGGCATAGGCGGCCGGCGTGCCGATCACCAGCGCAAAGAAGGTCGCGATGGCCACGACGATCAGCGAGCTCTGCACGAAGGAGAGCATGCCCTGGCTCATCATCACTTCGTGATAGGTCGACGAGATGACCCGCCACTCGAAATTGAGATGCGGCGGCACCTGCGCGAGGATCTCGATGCGCCGCTTCATCGACAGGACGAGCAGATAGAGGAACGGCGCGGCGCCGATCACGCCGAGCAGAATCAGGACAAGGTAGGCGAGCGTGCGCAACGCCAGGCGCCTGCCCATGATCGCGCCGTTCGCCGTCATCGCGCGTGCCCCGGCCGCAGCTGCACATAGCGCAGCAGGATGGTGGTGCCGATCATCAGGATCAGCAGCATCATGTAGGCGACGGCCGCCGCGTAGCCGTAGTTCTGGAACTGGAAGCCGTTCTGGAACGAGAAGAAGGCGAGCGTGGTCGTGCTGCGCGCCGGACCGCCGTAGCTGAGCCCGTAGATCAGATCGAAGGAGCGGAAGGCATCGACGGCGCGGAAGATGGCGGCGAAGGCGATCGCCGGCATCAGCAGCGGCAGCGTGATATGGCGGAATGTCGTGAAGGGGCTGGCGCCGTCGATCTCAGCCGCCTCGAACACGTCGAGCGGCAGGGATTGCAG
>CAZNZI010000834.1:0-11058 GCA_964577475.1 uncultured Rhodospirillaceae bacterium | reverse complement strand
CGCCAGCCACTCCCAGCGGCTGGACACTTCGCGGCGATGGGCGATGGCGAGTGCGATATTGGTGACGCCGTCGATGATGAAATAGGCCATCAGGACCAGCGTCAGCGTGACCAGGCCAGCGGCCGGATTCCACAGCAGCACCACGCCGGCGACCAGAGCGAGAACGGCGGAAATCATGGCCCAGGCGAAGCCGGGGGCGTTGCGTGCATTGTAGGTGGCGAAGAGACCGACCATACCGGCAACGATCAGGAGCCAGCCCAGGATGATCGTCACCGTGAGTCCGGCGATCAGCGGCACGACGATCGCCAGGGCGCCCAGGACGACGAGGACGGCACCTTCGACAAGAAACCACGCCCAGTGGCCGCGCATGGCCCCGGGGAATGTGCCGACAGGATCGAGGATGTTCGCCACGGGGTGCTGCCCTCCGTTTTGTTCACGGCAGACGTAATGCGGAAACGCGGCGTGGCTGGTCGGGAGATGTGACCAATCGGTGGTCCATCACGGGCGTGCGGCGAACCGGTTGTCGCGCTCAACCGCTGCGCGATGGTGCGGTCGCACGGGGCCGTGGCGATAAAGCCGGTACGTCAATAGCTATTGATGATGCGACGGCGCGCACCCACCGCATACAGCGCTTGTACAACCGGAATGCGCTCACGCAGCTCATCATGCGCCGCAGATGGCACAGCAGCTCAAGTCGATTGGCGCACAGAGCTTGCCGCCATCGAGGACAAGACGCATCAAGGCGGCGGCGAAAATGCCATCGGAGCGGGTGGCTCGGTGCCCGATCGCATCACCGCGATGCTATTGTACGGCGTGGTCATGCGCATTGGACGGGAGGCGGGCCCCATGCGGGTCCCATGACTCGCGTTGACAGGCCCCACCCGTTCGGTTAATTCTCGATCTGTCTTTCGGGGTCCACCACCGCATTCGAGTACCGTTTTCCGACTGGGCGCGCGAGCCTGGTCATGGTGGCGCTAATAAGCGATCCCGCGAAGCGGCCTCATTCGGCCGCCACCTTTCCCCACCGCCTCCCCGTTTTTCCCCACCCCGGACCTATCCATGAATTTGAGCGAGCTTAAGGCGAAAACCCCGGCAGAACTTCTGGCCTTCGCCGAGGAATTGCAGATCGAGAATGCATCGACCCTGCGCAAGCAGGACATGATGTTCGCGATCCTGAAGCAGTTGGCCGAGAACGACACGCCGATCTACGGCGATGGGGTGCTGGAGATCCTGACCGACGGGTTCGGCTTCCTGCGGTCGCCCGAATCGAACTACCTGCCGGGCCCGGACGACATCTATGTCTCGCCCAGCCAGGTGCGCCGCTTCGGCCTGCGCACCGGCGACACGGTGGAGGGGCAGATCCGCTCCCCCAAGGACGGCGAACGCTATTTCGCCCTGCTCAAGGTGGACACCGCCAATTTCGAGGCGCCCGAAGCCGTTCGCCATCGCATCAACTTCGATAACCTGACGCCGCTCTATCCGGAAGAGCGCCTTAAGCTCGAACTGGAAGACCCGACCAAGAAGGACCTGACCACGCGGGTGATCGATCTGATCTCGCCGCTCGGCAAGGGCCAGCGCGCCCTGATCGTGGCGCCACCGCGCACCGGCAAGACGGTGATGCTGCAGAACATCGCCCATGCGATCTCTGCCAATCATCCCGAGGTCTATCTGATCGTGCTGCTGATCGACGAGCGGCCGGAAGAAGTGACCGACATGGCGCGTTCCGTGAAGGGCGAGGTGATCTCGTCGACCTTCGACGAACCGGCCACCCGCCATGTGCAGGTGACCGAGATGGTGCTCGAGAAGGCCAAGCGCCTGGTGGAGCACAAGCGCGACGTGGTGATCCTGCTCGACTCGATCACCCGCCTCGCGCGTGCCTACAACACCGTCGTTCCCTCATCGGGCAAGGTGCTGACCGGCGGTGTCGACGCCAACGCCTTGCAGCGCCCCAAGCGTTTCTTCGGCGCCGCGCGCAATATCGAGGAAGGCGGATCGCTGACCATCGTCGCGACCGCGCTGATCGATACCGGCAGCCGCATGGACGAAGTGATCTTCGAAGAATTCAAGGGCACCGGTAACTCGGAAATCATCCTCGACCGCAAGCTCTCCGACAAGCGCACCTTCCCCTCGATCGACATCATCAAATCCGGCACCCGCAAGGAAGAGCTGCTGGTGGACAAGGGCGTGCTCGCCAAGATGTGGGTGCTGCGCCGCGTGCTGATGCCGATGGGCGTGACCGACTCGATGGAGTTCCTCGTCGACAAGCTGAAGCACTCGAAGACCAACAACGACTTCTTCGAGCAGATGAATACCTAAGGCTGGGTGGTCTTCGTACCGATTGGTCGTCGTGGCCGGATACACGTGCGCTGCTCGCATACGGCCACAATATTTTTTGGAAGGGCGGATTACGCCCCTGCGCCGCTCTTCTCACCCGTCCGAACTGGCAGCACGTCGTCGATCGCTTTCATGAACGCGGCGACGTTGATCGGCTTGGTAAGGTAATGCGTGAAACCGGCGGCGAGGCCGGCCTCGACTTCGCGGGGCATCGCGGCGGCTGACAGAGCCATCGCCGGAATTGGCGCGGTGGCCGGATCGGCTTTCAGCACGCGCAGCATCTCGACACCGCTCATCCCCGGCAGATTGATGTCGAGCACGATCAGGTCGGGTTTTGCGGTGCGGGCCATCTCGAGCCCGGTCTTCGGGTCGAGGGCCGTCAGCAGGCGGATCTTGCCGATCGTGTCCACCAGCTCTTCCATCAAGCGGATATTGGACGGATTGTCTTCGACATAGAGCATCGAGAAGGGCGCGCGCGCACTGCGCTGAACCGTCGATTCGGCGGGCCGTTCGACATGGGCCGCCCCTTCGGGCATCGCCGGCAGTTCGACGACGAAGGTCGAACCCTGGCCGATCGTGCTCTCGACCCCCACGGTACCGCCCATCAGATCGACCAGTTTCTTGACGATCGAAAGTCCGATGCCCGATCCCTGGATCGGCCCGGCTTCGGCGCCCAGGCGGTTGAAGGGCTGGAACAGTTCAACCTGACGCTCCGGCGCGATGCCGGGTCCGGTGTCGGTGATCAGGATCCGGACGCGGCCGGAGCCGCTTCTGTCGGCTGCTGTGGTGACGGTGACGGCGCCGCCCGCCTTATTGTATTTGACCGCGTTGTTGCCGAGGTTCATCAGCACCTGGGTGAGGCGCACGCGGTCGGCACGCACGGCGGGCAGGTCTTCCGGGCAGATGACGTTGAGCTTGATCTTCGCCTCGTCGGCCAGAAGCTGCAGCCCCGCGCGCACCTGTTCGATCAAGGGCGGCAGATGGACCCGTTCCGGCGACAGCCGGATATTGCCGGACTCGATCTTGCTGAGGTCGAGCACATCCTCGATCAGCGCCAGCAATTGTTTGCCGCTGCGCTCGATCTGGCCGATCTGGCGCGTCTGCCGGGCGGTCAGCGGCTCTTCCTCGTTAAGCGTGAGGAGCTGCGAGAAACCGAGAATGACGTTCAGCGGCGTGCGCAGCTCGTGGCTCATATGGGAGAGGAATTCCGACTTGGCGGCGTTGGCGGCCTCCGCCTGCTCCTTGGCCCGTGCGATGTCTTCGTTCGCCTGTTCGAGCCGCGCGATCTTTTCCCGCAGGACCTGTTCGATCTGCCCGCGGCGCAAGAGACCCAGCTTTTCCGCCGTGATCAGCCGCTCCGGCATGAGTTCGAGAACGATCGGGAAGGAATCGGACGCGCCGAATTGCCGCGCGGTGCGTTGATAGGCACCCTCGTAGATGGCCTCGGCGCGCTGGCCTAGGCTCTTCTCGAGCCAGGTGAAGAACCCGTGCGAACCGGATATGGCGGCGGCGACGGGAGTCGACGCGGTGCCCATGCCGGCGGCTGCCGTGGTGAAAGGCGACGCAGCGACGCGATCCAGGCCGCTGACAATCCACTGCTGCATTTCCGCAAGCTTGCCGCCGCCGGCGCCGAGGATCTCGGCGGCTTGCCGCGTCGCCTCCTCCAGGAAGGCGCGGCAAAGGATGATCTCCAACTGCGCTGGGGGAGAGAAGGCGATCGCCATCGCATCCAGGGCCGCGAGCTTGGGCCAGCGTTCGGCGGCTTCGCGGCGAAACGCCGCGCGGAACACGAGCGGATCGGCGGCCTGCGAGGCGAGCGCCTCTTCGACATGGGAGAACCAGGCCGCCAGGTCCTCGGCGCCGGCCCGGCCCTTGAGCTGATTGATCGCGTCGCTGTCGACGGGCAGGCGGCCGGGCGCGTCGCGGGCCATGCGCGCCGTCAGTGCGGCGATCATCGCTTCCGCTTCGGCCGAATCAACGGTCCCGGCCGACGTGCCGCCAAAGAAGGTGCGGAGGAAGCCGCGTGCCATGTGCTTCGCTGTCGTCGAGCAACGACCGCCGGTCAGCGACCGCTGGCGACCCGGTAGATCAGGAAGAAGCCGTAGGCCGAGAGCCCCCAGGTGATCACCAGCGCGATGATCCAGGCGACATCGCCCAGCATCGGACCCAGCGCCGCGTAAAAGATATCGATCCCGGTGTAGCGCGTGAGCTGCATGGCCAGGTGGCCGATCGCCATGACGAGAAATCCCCAGGCGATGAAACTCATACCGGCGCCGAACGCGCCGCCCTTGAGTTTGGCCGCGACCATGAATGCGAAGACGACGGCAATGAGCAGGAACGGCAATTCGAGAACGCCGAATATCCCGCTCGTATCATGGGCCATGTTCATCTGAGTGCTCCCTTCAGTCCGCCGTAAAATTCCCGATCAGGTTCCCGTCCCGCTTTCCTTGCCCCGGCGGGGGCGCAGGACCTCGTCGACCGCCTTCAGGAAGACGGGGACATCGATCGGCTTGGTGAGGTAGTGCGTGAAACCGGCTGCGACGCCGTCCTGCACCTGGCGCGGCATGGCGGCGGCGCTCAGCGCCATCACCGGCACGTGGTCGAGTGCCGGCGTCGCCCTGATCGCGCGCAGGATGTCGAAGCCGCTCATGCCCGGCAGGTTGATATCGAGTACGATGACATCGGGCCGGTTGTTGCGGGCGAGTTCGACACCGCGGCGCGGATCGGCCGCCGTCAGCAGGCGCATATTGCCGAGGCTGTCGACCAGCTCCTCCATCAGGCGGATGTTGGAGGGATTGTCCTCCACATAGAGCATCAGATAGTTGCCGTCGTTCGCGACCTCGCGGTGCAGGGTTTCGGTCCCCACGTCCTTCCAGGTGCGCGCGTCGCCGCCATGGATGGCCGGCAGTTCAACTTCGAAAGTGGTGCCGACGCCCGGTGTGCTGCGCACGGCGATCGTGCCGCTCATCAGGTCGACCAGTTTCTTGACGATCGAAAGCCCGATGCCCGAGCCCTGGATCGGGCCGCTTTCTGCGCCCAGGCGGTTGAAGGGCTGGAACAGTTCGGCCTGGCGCCCGATGGCGATGCCGGGACCGGTATCGATCACCGAAATGCGGACGCGGTTGAGGCCCGAGAAATCGGCGGCGAGCGTGACCGTGCCGCCCAGCTTGTTATACTTGATCGCGTTGCTGCCGAGATTCATCAGCACCTGCGTGAGACGCACGCGATCGGCGCGCACCGCGGGTAGGTCTTCCGGGCAAACGGCATTGAGCTTGATTTGCGACTCCTCGGCCAGGATTTGCAGGCCCGCGCGCACCTGGTCGAACAGCGGCAGAAGCTGGACGCGCTCGAGTGACAGTTTGATGTTGCCGGTTTCGATCTTGCTGAAGTCGAGGATGTCCTCGATCAATGCCAACAGATGCGAGCCGCTGCGTTCGATCTGCGACACCTGACGGCCCTGCCGCGTTGTCAGCGGTTCCTTGCCGTTCATGGCGAGAAGCTGCGCGAAGCCGAGAATCGAATTGAGCGGCGTGCGCAACTCGTGACTCATATTGGCCAGGAATTCGTTCTTGGCGGTGTTGGCGGCCTCGGCTTGCTCTTTGGCCTTGGCGAGTACCGTCTGGTTGATCACCTCTTCGGTGATATTGGTGCCGGTGCCGCGGTAACCCTGGAATGCACCGCCGGCGTCGAAGACGGGCGTGCCGCTGAGTTTCCAATAGGCTTCCTGGCCATTGGGCAGAACGCCGCGATAGATCCAGCCGCGGAACGTCTTGCGCGCTTCGAGATCGGCGAGCTGGAGGGCGCGCGTCTCACCCGACGCCATCGGCTGCAGCGTTTCGAGAGCCGGGCGGCCGAGGAACTGATCGGGTTTGGCACCCGTTGCGCTGGCGAACCGCTCCGAGAGATAGATGACTTTCGTGTCCTGGTCGGTCTCCCAGAACCAGTCGGACGCGACTTCGGCGAAGTGCTTGAACTTCTGTTCGCTCTCGGTGAGCTGCAACCCGGCTTCGATGCCGCGGCGGAAGGTGCGCCAGGCGAAGGCGACGCCGATGCTCCACAACAGGAGACTGCTTATACCGAGGCCGACGGCAACCATGTTGGTCGCCATGCGCGCCGCTTCGCCCATATGTTTGGAGAAGCTTTCTTCGAGTTGGGTGAGTCCTTCGTCGATCTGATCGACATCGTTCAGGATGGTCTCGCGCGTCTGATCGGTCAGGGTGCCGGCGCGGATCAGGCGATGCAGATCGTCGCCGAAGGCCGAGAGCTTGGCGGTCGCTGCGTCGCCGTGGTGCCAATCGTCGACGGCCTTCGCGAAAGGCGCCCACCATTGCACCGAGAGAAACAGACGGCTCAGGCCCGGGATATCGCGGGGGTCGTTTTTGCCCTGGCGGAATCCGTCAAAGGCGGTCTGCAGGTTCGGCGGCGAGGCTTCCAGCGCTTCGCGCGCGTAGCGGTCGCCGATCGGCGCGGCGATCGCGCTGCGGAAGGCGTCGTAATACTGCTCGTCGCTGGTGCGGACATAGCGATGGAGGCTGAGCACGGCTTCCTTCTGGCCTTTGGCGTAGAAGGATTCGCCCACCGCATAGGCGCGGATACTGTCGATCACCGCCACAGCCGCGTAGCCGAGGGCGAGCGCGACGATCTGGACGCCGACGAAGATCAGCGCAATCAGGATGAAGCGCGTGATCTGCGGCTTGGTCTTGGGATTCAGGCGAAATGACATATGACGGACCCATCGGAGCGAAGGCCGTCGTTGCCGCAGTCCGGTTCCCCACCGGCTTCGACCCCCCGGGCCGCCCCACAACCCATTATAGGCGCAGGGCGGCGGGGCGCGTAAGGCTCACAAAGCCCGTATTAGTGCGTATGTGACGGGCATCACAGGGGTTAACGCACCGGTTCGTCCGATATCGCTTACGGCAGCAGGACCACCGAACCCGTGGTCTTGCGGGATGCCACATCCTCGTGTGCCTTGGCCGCCTCGGCCAGCGGATAAGTGTGGTTGACCCGGATCTTGACCTTGCCTGATTTGACCACACTGAAGAGCGCCTTGGCCGAGGCCAGCAGTTCTTCGCGTGTGCTGTTGTAGTGGAACAGCGAGGGCCGGGTCAGGTAATAGCCGCCCTTGGCGAGAACCTGGCTGCTGAACGGCGGCACGGAACCCGAAGACTGGCCGAACAGGGCCAGGAGTCCGCGCGTGGCAAGGCACTCGAGCGATTTGTCGAAGGTGTCCTTGCCGACCGAATCGTAAACCACCGGCACGCCTTTGCCCTTGGTGATCGCTTTCACCCGCGCCGCGAAATCTTCGCGCGGCACCACGATCGGATAATGACAGCCGTGCTTCTTGGCCTCGGCCGCCTTCTCGTCGGTGGAGACGGTGCCGATCACCTTGGCACCCAGCGCCTTGGCCCATTGGCAGACGATCAGGCCGACGCCGCCGGCGGCGGCATGGATGAGAATGTAGTCGCCCTTCTTCACCTTGTAGGTCCGGCGCAGCAGATATTCGGCGGTCATGCCCTTCAGCATCATCGCCGCCGCCTCCTGGTCTTTGATTCCCGCCGGCACAGGGACGAGCTGGTCGGCGGCGATCAGGCGGCGTTCCGAATAGGAGCCGGGCCCGCCACCCGCATAGGCGACGCGCTGGCCGACTTTGAGGCCCTTCACGCCCTTGCCCAGGGCTTCGACGACGCCCGCACCTTCCATACCGAGCGCGGCCGGCAGCGGCAGCGGATAGAGACCGGTGCGGTGATAGATGTCGATGAAGTTGAAGCCGACCGCCGTGTGGCGGATCAGCGCCTGACCGGGGCCGGGCGTGCCGACCTCGACCTCTTCCCATCGCATCTGTTCCGGGCCGCCGGGTGCATGGATGCGGATCGCCTTGCTCATGGGTGTTTTCTCCCTCGGCGCGTGGTTACGCGAGATTGGCTTTGAAGAAAGCAGAGGTGCGGCTGTTCGCGAGATCGGCTGCTGCCTGATCGAAATGATTGCCGCCCAGCCGCGCGAAAGCGTGATCGACATTCGGGTAGGAATGGATGGTCACGTGGCTGTTGCCGCGCAGGCCGTCCTTGATCTTCTGTTGGACCGGCGGCGGGACGAAACCGTCTTTCTCGGCGATGTGCATCATCAAGGGCTTCTTGATGTTGCCCGCTTCGCCCATCAGCGAGTCAAGCATGACGCCGTAGAAGCTGACGGCGCAGTCGGCGTCGGTGCGCGCGGCGGTCATATAGGCAAGGCGTCCACCGAGGCAGTAGCCGACCGCGCCCGCCTTGCCGGTGCCGGCGGCATGGCCGCGCACGACGGCGAGCGTCGCCTTGATGTCCTCGATGCCCTTGTCCTGGTCCATCTTGCCCAGCAAAGCCAGCGCCTCATCCATTTGCGTCTTGTCGTCGAGCTGGATGCCCGGCTTCAGCCGCCAGAAGAGATCGGGACAGATCGCCACATAGCCCTGCGCGGCATAGGCGTCCGTCATGTCGCGCATCACCTTGTTGACGCCGAAGATTTCCTGGATGACCACCACGCCCGGGCCCTTGCCCGATTTGGGGGTGGCGACATAAGCCGAGAATTGTCCGCCATCGGCGGCCTTGATGGTGATTTCAGCCATATGCATCTCTCCTGCTGCGTCCGGCAATCCGGGCGGCGATCTTAGGAGCCGCGTCCTTCACTGTCACCCCGACGATTACAATCGTCGTTTGGCGCTGACGGCGAAGCGTTCCAGGGCCCCTTCGAGCTTGAGCAAGGCGCGTTTGCCGTCGAGACCGCTGGTGCTCGACCAGCCGCCGATCTTGCCGCCCGCGCCGATCACCCGGTGAGCAGGGATCAGGATCGAGATCGGGCATTCACGGCAAGCGGTGCCTACCGCACGCGGCCCGCTGTCGGTCTCGTGCGCAAGATCGCCATAGCTGCGCGTCTGCCCGTAGGGGATGCGGCGGATCGCCTCCCAGACTTTTACCTGAAACTCAGAGCCGCGCGGCGCGATGGGGATGTCGAATTTCTTCCGCTTGCCGTCGAAGTATTCGTTGAACTGCTTGCGGGTCTTCTCCAGCAGCCGCGTCTTCCGCCCGCCGCCCGCGCGGCCCGATTCGATGACGACGATGGCGCCGTCTTCCTCGAAGGCCGTGAACTCGCCGAAGTCGGTGGCAAAGGAGAAATAGGGCATGGACGCTCCGATCGGTCAGAAGCACTGACAGGCTTACAATCTTTACGGTCTTAACGCTTTTCGGTCTGTGGATAAATCCTGACACACATCCGCGTTGGGCGGACAAAATCGAATCGATCTGGGACTACAGGCGCACCGTATGACTCCGTCCACGGCGCCGGATCACAGGGGTTGGGCCGCCGATCTGAGGGGAGGGCCTGTCATGTCGATCTTCGCACGTCTGTTCTCCGGGGTGTCCGTCTCCGAGATGCGGGACAAGATGACCGCCCTGGACAAGTCGCAGGCCATCATTTCGTTCAAGCCCGATGGCACCATTCTCGACGCCAATGAGAATTTCCTGGCGACGGTCGGCTACACGCTGGCCGAGGTGAAGGGCAAGCACCACAGCATGTTCGTCGCGCCGGCCTTCAAGGCCAGCGCCGAATATCGCGAATTCTGGGCGAGCCTTGCGCGCGGACAATTCCAGGCCGCCGACTACAAGCGCCTCGGCAAGGGCGGCAAGGAAGTCTGGATTCAGGCCACCTACAACCCGATCCTCGACCGCAAGGGCCGCGTCTACAAAGTGGTGAAGTTTGCCACCGACATCACCCAGGGCAAGATGAACTGCGCCAATTGGGAAGGCCAGATCGCGGCGATCAACCGCTCGCAGGCGGTCATCGAGTTCAATCTCGACGGCACGATCATCACCGCCAATCAGAACTTCCTCGGCGCGGTCGGCTATGCGCTGAACGAGATCGTTGGGCAGCACCACGGCATGTTCGTCGAGCCTGGCTATCGCGCCAGTGCCGAGTACCGGAGCTTCTGGGATGCGCTGCGCCGCGGCGAGTATCAGGTGGCCGAATTCAAACGGATCGGCAAGGGCGGCAAGGAGATCTGGATTCAGGCCTCCTACAACCCGATCATCGATATGAACAGCAAGCCGTTCAAAGTGGTGAAGTTCGCCACCGACATCACGGCGCAGGTTCTGGACCGCCAGCGCAAGCTCAAGATTCAGAAAGAGATCGACGTCGATCGATTGATTGTCCGCAAGGAATTGATCGTGTCCGACACTGGCCAGCCGTGGGAGAAAGGTTATGAAGAGCATCAGATCGCCCGCGGCATCTATGCCAAGAGTGTCACCAAGGACAGCGTCGGCGGGCTGTGGGTCCGCAGCCGGTTGATCAAGGGCGAGATCGACGATCCCTTCGACGATCGTTTTCATGCGCACGAGTCCGATGGTTCGATCCGCCGCTCGCCGGGACACATCTCGTGGAACGTCTGGCTCGACGGCGCCTGGCGTCAGGTGGCCATCCTGCAAGGCGAAGGGGTCGAGTTCTCCGAAACGCCGCGCGAAAAATGGAACGGCGTGACCCATCCAGGCCGCATTCGTATGCAATCGTTCCGCCCTGGCCATGTCGAACCGCTGACCGATGCGCTGATCGGCCAGGGGATGATGTCGCTTGGCGGTGGCGGCTACGGTGGCAGTGGGCTGCCGGAGCCCAGCGAAGTGCTGTGCCTCTGGGGCGGCAAGATCAAGCAAACGTCGACGCCCACACCCGAAGCGCCACAACTGATCAAAGATGACAATTCCG
>CAZNZI010000833.1:0-1596 GCA_964577475.1 uncultured Rhodospirillaceae bacterium | reverse complement strand
ACGGGGATCGGCCTCGAGCTGGTAGGGAATCCGGGCCTTCTTCGCGCAGGCGACGAGGCGGTCGAACACCTTGGGGTTGATGTTCGGGCCCCGGCAGATGATCGGGCCGCCGCCCAGCTTGGTCTCGCCGAACTTGCGCTGGTCGCAATCCGGGTGATCGGTGGCATGGCCGACGTCCACGGCCAGCGCCACCTGAGGATCGACCGCGAAAGCCGAGGTGGTGGCACCCCGGACACCGATTTCCTCCTGCGTGGTGGCCACGGACACCAGGCGGGCATGGAGCCGGACTTTCTCCCGCGCGAGCCGGACCAGCGCCTCGCCGACCACATAAGCCCCGACCTTGTTGTCGAACGCGCGCGCGGTGCCGATGCTGCCGGCAATGAGCTCGAATTCGTGGTCATAGGTGGCGACATCGCCGATCGAGATTCGCTTCAAGGCGTCGGCCTTGGACGTGGCGCCGATGTCGATCCAGATCTCGTGCTTCTTCGGCACCTTCTTCCGATCCTCGTCGTCCATCAGGTGAATCGCCCTCTTGCCGGTCACGCCCTTGACCACGCCGCCGGCGGTTTGGATGATGACACGGCGGCCGGAAATGATGCTGAGGTCGTGGCCGCCGATGGTGTCGAAATACAGGAAGCCGTCCTTGTTGACATACGTGATGATCAGCCCGAGCTCGTCCATGTGCCCGGCGAACATCAGGGTGGGTGAGCCGCCCTGGTTCAGCGTGGCATGCCGGCAGCCGAGCGCGTCGGCGGCGTAGGCATCCGCGTGCGGCTTCACGTGGCGATCAAAGACGGCCTGAGCCTGAGCTTCGGCCCCGGAGGGTGATTTGGCCTGCAGCAGTTCGACCAGGAACGCGGGAACGCGATAAGGGGACATGCGTCTAGCCTCGATGAGGATCCACCGGTCCGCAAAACCAAAAGCACCCTGAGAGGGTCATCCTAGGAACCGGGGGACCCGACAGCGGGCGCCGTGGCCGCTGGTTTCCGGTGGAACACATCGAAGGTTTCGTCGAACTCGAGGTAAATGCGACCGGGCAGCCAGGGCACGGCCGCCACTTCCGGCGAACGGTCGAAGTCCGCCACCAAGTCATAGCGATCCAGGAGGTCACCCGCCGAGTGGAACAGGGCGATCGCCTCAAACCGGCGCAGGACCAGCCAGTCCGGCCCGAGCCGGCGGATCAACGCGCCCCAATCGTCGCCGACGGCGCGGCGGGCGGCGATCACCGCGGGCGCCGACAAGCCCGGGTAGTCGTACATATGAAGCCGCGAGTTGAATCCGATGTAGCCGAGCGGCTCGAGGAAGACGGTATCGTCGGGCGTGGCCCGATGCGCCTTCAGCCACCGGCCAATGGCCGCCCGTTGTCCTTCGATGATGGCCTGCTGCTGGCGCAGCTGCCACGCGGCCATGAGCAGGATCGTCGCGGACACACCCAGATGGACGATCATCGGCAGGCGGGCGAGGGTCGCGCGCAGGCCTTTTCGGACCAGGAGCCCGCCGAGCTGTTCGGCCAGCGCGCCGAGCGCCACCATCGCGGCGACCGCGTGGCACGGATAGTACCAGGGGAATTTCGGCGCGATCGAGCCATACAGCGAG
>CAZNZI010000832.1:0-2916 GCA_964577475.1 uncultured Rhodospirillaceae bacterium | reverse complement strand
GAAATTCGATCTGTCGATCACGCGCGTGATGCGGCTCCTCCCCGAGAACGTCAAGGCGATGGGGGAGGTGTTCACGGAGCTTGAGCGCCGCCTGGCGGCCGAGGCCGGGATCGAGCCCGGAGCCAAGGTCGTCTGGAAGCGTGGCGGCTATTTCCGTTACGCGGGCCAGGGCTACGAACTGCGCGTCGATCTTTCCAACGAAACCGTCGACGATGCCTATCGGGAGAAGGCTGTCGCCGCGTTCCACGAGCTTTACGGACGCAAATACGGCTACAAGGACATGGGTGCCGAGATCGAGGCGATCGACTGGTTCATGACGCTGACCTTCGAGGCTCAGCATGCCGCCATTTCCTCGAAGGCGGGTTTCGCCGCGGCTGATCAGGGCAACCCGGTCATCGGCCACCGAAAAGCCTATTTCCCTGAAGCCGGCGGCTACGTCGACACCAAAGTCGTCGACCGTTACCGGCTCAAGCCGGGCGGGACGCGGATCGAGGGGCCGGCGCTGATCGAGGAGCGCGAGTCGACCACCGTGATTCTTCCCGGTGACATCGCTGAGGTGACGGAACGCGGCCACCTGCTGATCGCTATTAATGGGGAGCGTTGATCATGGCGCGCAACACACCGGTGGATGCGATCAGTCTCTCCGTCATCTGGAGCAGCCTGATCTCGATCGCGGATGAAATGGGTACGGCACTGCGTTCGACGGCCTTCTCCGAGGCCGTGCGCGAGGGCGACGACTTCTCGACGGGCATCTTCGACAAGAACGGCCGGCTCGTCGCGCAAGGCAACTTCTCGCCGGGTCATCTCGGTGCGATGCCTTATGTGTTGAAGCACGTCTTCGATTATTTCCCGGCGGACTCGTTCCGCAAGGGTGACGCGATCGCGCTCAACGATTCCTTCCTGGGCGCGGGTCACTTTCCCGACTTCTTCGTGATCTCTCCCGTCTTCGTCGACGACGCGCTGACTGGTTTCACCGTCAACTCGGCTCATCATGTCGATGTGGGCGGCGCCGCTGCCGGCTCGCAGCGCGTGCAGGGCGTGACTGAGGCGTATCAGGAGGGCATCCGGCTGCTGCCGGTACAGATCGCGCGCGACGGCCAATTCGACGAGAACGTGATGCGCATTCTGCTGGCCAATGTCCGGTTGCCGGCCAAGATGCGCGGCGATTTGCGCGCGCAGCTCAATGCCAACCATGTCGGGCAGGCACGCCTCGCCAAGCTCTATCAGACCTATGGCGGCGTGCTGATCGACGCGACGATCGACGCCATCATCGAGCGCTCCGAGACGATCGCGCGCGATGTCATCCGTCAGCTCCCCGACGGTGTCTACAGCTTCTCGGATGTCTTCGACGATGCCGGGCCGGGCACCGGTCCGATCACGGTGCATGTCGATGTGACGATCGCCGGCGATCAGGTCGTGGTCGATTTCTCGAAGAGCAGCGATCAGGTTGCCTCGGCGATGAACTGCTACATCAACTATACGCGCGCCTATGGCGTATTCGCGGTCAAGATCCTCACCAATATGAGCGTGCCCAACAACGACGGCTCGTTCCGGCCGATCGAAGTGCGCGCCCGTGAGGGTTCGTTTTTCAATGCCAAATTCCCGGCACCCAGCGGCGGCCGCGCGGCCGTGCAGATCCGCATCTTCGATGCGATCAACGGCGCGCTGGCGAAGGTCTTGCCCGACCGTGCCATGGGTGCCTTGTCGCATTGGGGTAATCCCAATATCGGGGGGGTCGACAATCGGACCGGCAAACCGTTCATCCTCTATGACCTGCTGTTCGGCGGTTACGGCGCGCTCAGCAGCCGCGACGGCGAGGAGGGCCTGGCGCCGGTCATGAACTGCTCGAATATCCCGATCGAAGTCCATGAGATGAACAACCCCGCCCTCGTGCGGCGTATCGAGCTGATCCAGGATTCCGGCGGCGCTGGCCGGTACCGTGGCGGCTGCGGCCTGCGCAAGGATGTGGAGATCCTGGCCGAGTCCGCCACCGTCACGCTCTTGGGTGACCGGCATGATCACGCGCCCTATGGCCTGTTCGGCGGACAGCCGGGCGCGCGGGGCGCGACCATTCTCAATCCCGACGGCGAGGCGGTGTCTCTCGGCTCGAAGGAAGTGAAGGCGCTGAAGGCCGGCGACGTGCTGAGTTTCCGCATCGCCGGCAGCGGCGGCTATGGCAATCCCGCCGAACGCGACCCGGACAGCGTGAAACGGGATGTGCTCGACGGCTATGTCAGCGAGGAAGCGGCGCGAACGGTGTACGGCGTGAGCCGCCGCTAGGCAATCAAGGCAGCAAGACAGTTTGTGCGCCCATGACGATTTACGATGGCCCCGTTTTCGAAATGGCCCGGACGCAATTTCGTCTGGTGGCCGATCATCTTGAAATCCCGGATGACGAGCGGGACCGGCTCTTCTATCCGAAACGGTCGGTCGCCGTTGCCATTCCCGTGCATATGGACGATGGCCGCACGGTCGTCTTCGAAGGATACCGGGTCCAGCACCATTTGACTCTCGGCCCGACCAAGGGCGGTACCCGGTTTTCGCGCGATCTCCATCTTGGCGAGGTCGCGGCATTGGCGCTTTGGATGAGCTGGAAATGCACGCTGGTCGGCTTGCCCTATGGCGGTGCCAAGGGCGGTGTGACCTGCGACCCGCAGGCGCTTTCGCCGCGCGAACTGCAGGCGGTATCGCGGCGCTACATGCAGGAGATGATCCCCTTTATCGGCCCCCATATCGACGTGATGGCACCCGACATGGGGACCAATGAACAGGTCATGGCCTGGTTCATGGACACCTATTCGATGCATGTCGGCCATGCCGTCAGCGAGATCGTGACGGGTAAGCCGGTTGCTCTCGGGGGTACCGTCGGCCGGCGCGAAGCGACGGGCCGCGGTGTCGCCTACCTAGTCGGCCGCG
>CAZNZI010000831.1:0-2610 GCA_964577475.1 uncultured Rhodospirillaceae bacterium | reverse complement strand
GAGAAGCCGGCATTCTCCGACAGAAAGCCGTAGCCGGGATGGATCGCCTCGGCATTGGTGATGGTCTCCGCCGAAATGATCGCGGCCTGGTTGCGATAGGAGTCGCGCGCGGCCGGCGGGCCGATGCAGACCGACTCGTCGGCGAGCCGCACATGCATCGCGTCGTTGTCGGCCGTCGAATGGACGGCGACGGTGCGAATCCCCATGTCGCGGCACGCGCGCAGGATTCGCAGCGCGATCTCGCCGCGGTTCGCAATGAGGATCTTGTTGAACATGTCTTAGGCGAGGATGAGGAGCGGTTCGCCGAATTCCACCGGCTGGCCGTCGCCGATCAGGAAGCGGACGATCTTGCCCGACTTCGGCGCCTTGATCGGGTTGAAGGTCTTCATCGCCTCGATCAGCAGGACCGTATCGCCTTCCTTCACCGTGTCACCCTCGCCGCAGAACGGCTTGGCGCCCGGTTCGGGACCGCGATAGGCGACACCCACCATCGGCGAGGTGACGGCACCCGCCGGAACGCCGCCCGCACCCGTCGGCGCGGCGGCGGCCGGAACGGCGATCGGCGCCACCTGCACCACCGGCGGCGGCGCGACATGGACGGCCGACGGTGCCGGCGAGCGCGCGACGCGCAACCGCAGCTCGCCGATCTCGTATTCGATCTCGGTCAGATTGGTTTCCTGAAGCAGCGTCGCCAGCCGGCGCACCAGTTCGTCGTCGATTTGGGTTCGTGCCATTACGCCTCTGTTACTTGGCCGGCCGTGCGGCCGAGGATTGAGCGGAGTTGGGCTGGCCGGTGACGATCTGGCGCATGGCATCGAGGGCGAGAAGATAGCCCTGCCCGCCGAGGCCGCAGATCACGCCCTTGGCCACACCGCTGACATAGGAGTGGTGCCGGAACTCTTCGCGCTGATGGATGTTCGAGAGATGCACCTCGACCACCGGCAGTTCGACCGCCGAGAGCGCGTCCCTGATCGCCACCGAGGTGTGGCTGTAGCCGGCCGGGTTGATGACGATCCCGGCGCAGCGGCCGCGCGCCTGCTGAATCCAGTCGATCAACTCGCCTTCGTGGTTGCTCTGGCGGAATTCGATCACGAGACCATTCGCGCGGCCATGGCGGCGGCAGGCGGTCTCGATGTCGCCCAAGGTCTCGGCGCCATAGATGCCCGGCTCGCGGGTACCCAGAAGATTCAGGTTCGGACCGTTGAGCACCAGGATGATCGGGCTCGCCGACGCCCGCACCGACCGTGCGGCCCCGCCTTTGACGTTTATTGTTCTGACTGTTCGTGCCATGGCGCCGTTATAGCATTTGCCGCCCCTGGCGCAATCCCGGGCGGGGAAAAGGGCTATTAGCCAGTGGGTTGTGGATAATTCCGATTCCCGAGGCCGTCCGCCGGTCATCGGCCGGTATGGCGCTGTTGTTTCGGCAATGACCGGTTCGTCACAGCCGGTCTGGTTGAATTCGTCGCGCCGTCACAGAAATGATTATACGGCCCTTGATTGCTAAGAATTTTCGCGGAGGCATCGATAAAGTCACTGGTGGGGCTATTCGTTTGCTGTACCACTGGTCGCAAGCGCTCTGTGGGCCAATTCAAAAGAGGAGATCGAAATGGCGGAGTACCGCATTTTCTTTCTCGACGGCGGGCAAGCCATCATCGCTCGCGATGAATTCAAAGCGGCAACCGAGTCGGCTGCCTTGGTCATCGCCCGGTGGCTCTTCGATGCGTGCTCGGATCGGTGCCACGGATTCGAACTCTGGTCCGGGCGGAACCGCCTCCATCCGAACACGGGGGGGGGGACGGAATCGAGCCCGTTCAATTCAACTCTCTGGAGATTTCGCGATCCGTCCAGCAGATCGTCGTGGAGCGCGAGAACGTTCTGAAAAACAGTGGATGGGTTGTGGCCCGAAGCCGCAAACTGCTTGAAGACTCGAAGAAGCTTCAGGACAGTCTGGACATCCAAACCCGCCGCTAGGCTGTTTGTCCTAATCCTTCCTCAACTTCTCCCGGTTCAGCGCCAGCCATTGCAGCGCGCAGACGCCGATCGCGTTGGTGATCTTGCCACCCGCCGCCCAGGCGATCGCTTCGTCGGCGGGTAAGGTGAACAGGCGGATGTCCTCGTTCTCCTCAGGCAGGCCGTAGAAGCCGCCGAGTGCGGTCGTGTCGACGAGGGCGCAGAAGATCTTCACCGTCTCGCTCGACCCGCCCGAAGTGGCGATCACATGGGCGATGTCGATCAGGTCATGGACCTCGACCCCCGCCTCCTCCTTCGCTTCGCGGATGGCGGTGACTTCGGCGCCCTCCTTCGGGTCGATGATCCCGGCCACGATCTCGACCTGCCAGGGATTCCACCCCGCCGCAAAGGCGCCGGCGCGGAACTGTTCGATCAGCGCCACCTCGTCGCGCTTGGGATCGTAGAGCAGCACCGCCGCCGCATGGCCGCGTTCGAAAATCTCGCGCGTGACCGGGCCGGTCCAGCCGCCGTCATAGCGCTTGTGGCGGAAGGTATAGCGGTCGATGCGGAAATAGCCTTGGAAGACGGTCTTGCGCTCGAGGAGTTCGACGCCCTCGATGTTTTTATCCGGTGGCATCCGTGGGTCCTGATTCTGTTTTT
>CAZNZI010000830.1:0-9366 GCA_964577475.1 uncultured Rhodospirillaceae bacterium | reverse complement strand
GAGAAGGCGGCGAGCCTCGATGCGCTGGCCAAGAAGCTCAGCATGGAGCCGAAGACGCTGAAGGACGAGGTGAAACGCTTCAATGCGGCGGCCAGGCGCGGGAAGGAAGATTGGTTGGGCCGGCCGCGATCGACCATGGCGCCGATCGAGACAGGGCCGTTCTACGCGGTAAAGCTGTGGCCGGGGCTCAACAACACCTTCGGCGGGCCGCGCCGCAATGCGCGGGCTCAGGTGATGCACGTTTCGGGCAAGCCGATCCCGCGGCTTTACGCCGCGGGCGAGTTGGGCTCGATCTTCGTGCAGTACCCGCAGAGCGGAGCCAATCTCGGCGAATGCATCGCCTTCGGGCGTATCGCCGGCATGAACGCTGCCGGCGAGACGCCCTTGGCCGATCCGGTTCTCAGTACGGCGTGGCCCCGCCGTCGACGTTGATCGACTGGCCGCGGATGATTTGTGCTTCGTCCGACAACAGGAACGAAATCACCCGGCCGACCTCGACCGGCTGGATGTGGCGGCCCATCTGCGGCGGAACCATCGTCGCATAGATCTCGTCGGCCGGCATGCCGAGCTTTGGCGACAGGAACTGCGCCACGCTCTTCAGCATGGGTGTGTCGACGCTGCCGGGGCACACCGCATTGACATTGATGTTGTGCGACGCCCATTCCGACGCGAGCGTGCGGGTCAGGTTGATCACGGCCGCCTTGGTCGCATTGTAGGCGGCCATGTTGGGGAAGCCGACCTTGCCCGCGTTCGATGCCACGTTGACGATCGCACCCGGGCTCTTCTGGTCGATGAAGCGCCGCGCCGCCGCCTGGCAGCACTGATAGAGGCCGACGACGTTGACGGCGAACTGCGTGTCGATGCTCTGGCGCGATTCGTCAAGCGAGCTGCCCATCGTGATCACGCCGGCATTGTTGACCAGCCCGTCGATCCGGCCGAAGCGCTTGACTGCGGCGGCCACCATGTTCTGCACGGCGGCTTCGTCGGCGACATCGCAGGCGACGGAATGGACACGCGCGCCGCTGGGATCGATCTTGGCCTTGGTCTGATCGACCGTAGCCATGCGCAGATCGGCCAGAACGACCAATGAGCCGGCTTCGATCAGGGCCTGTGCAATGCCGACGCCAAGGCCGCTGCCGGCGCCGGTAACAACGATAACGCGATCTTCGAGCGACATGAGTCTACGCTCCGGTTCAATAGCTGGGATAGGTGGTGACGCCGCCGTCGACGGTGATCGACGCGCCGGTGACCCAGCGTGCGGCGGGCGAGCAGAGATAGAGGCAGGCATCGGCCACGTCTTCGGCGCGACCGAGGCGGCCCAGCGGCACGTGGGCCAGATAGCGCTTCACGCCGTCGGGCCAGGCCTTCTCGATGCCCTCTCGCCAGATCACACCGGGGCAAACCGTATTGACGCGCACGCCGAGCGCGCCGAGTTCCAACGCCGCCGACTGGGTCATCATGTTGAGTCCGGCCTTCGAGGTGCAGTAATGGCTGTTGAAGGCGGGCTCGAGGCCCGAGATCGACGAGATGTTGACGACGGCGCCGCCGCCGGACTTCTGCATGTGCTGTGCCGCCGCTTTGGCAACGCGGAAGCAGGCGCCGAGATTGGTCAGCATCATCTGATCGAATTCGGCGCTCGGCATGTCGATGAATTTGGCATGGCTCTGCTTGGCGGCGTTGTTGATGACGGCATCGATCCGCTTGAACCGCTTCGCGGCAGCATCCATCAGCTTCTCGACGGCGGCATCCTTGGTGAGATCGCCGCCTTGGATCATGGCGCGCTTGCCGATCTCGGCGGCCAGTTTCGCGGCGCCGGTCTTGTCGGAGCGGTAATGGATCACCACATTCGCGCCGGCTTCGGCGAAGCGACGCACGATGCCGGCGCCGATGCCGCCGCTGGCACCCGTCACGATCACCGTCTTGCCGCTGAAATTCAGCAGGCCGGCAACCGGTTCGATCTTCGCATTCTTGGCAGTCGTTGCCATCTCATTCTCCCTTTTGATTGCGGTGGATCATCTTGCGCCGGTGCGATCCGGTCAAGGGGCGCGGCGAGCGCGCCGGTCAAGATCGCGCGCGAGTTCTTCTGCGTCCATGCGAGTCAATCGGCGGTTGCGCACGAGGACCGCGCCGTCAACCAGCACGTCGCGGACCGCGGACACGTCGATGGAATAGAGGAGATTGGCCGCCAGGCTGTGGCGCGGATTGGCGGGCAGATGTTTGAGATCGATCACGACGAGATCGGCGCGCTTGCCCGGCTCGATGCTGCCGATATGACGGTCGAGGCCGAGAACGCGCGCCCCGTCGATGGTTGCAAGGCGCAGCATCGCGTCGATCGGTAGAGCTTCGGGATCGTCGGCTTTCAGCTTTCCCACCATTGCGGCAAGACGGCATTCGGCCAGCATGTCCATCGCGTTGTCGGAAACGGCCCAATCGGTGCCGAGGCCGATCGCCACTTTCCCGATGAGCCGGACAAGCGGCGTGGTTCGCGCTTCGATCTTGATGTTGCTGGCCGGACAATGGGCGATGGAGATGCCCGACTCGGGCCAGGCCTCGATCTCGTCGTCGCGGAGATAGATGCAATGGGCCGCCACCACATGCGAGCCCCTCAGCCCATTGGCCTGGAGACAGGCCAACGCACCATCGTGATTGCGGGCGTGGACACGTTCGATTTCGAGTTCGCTCTGCGCCACGTGAATGAAGACGCGGCAGTCGAGAAGTTCGGCCTTTTGGGCGCAGGTCGACATCAGCTCATCGGACACGGTATCGAGCGCGTGTGGCGCCAGACCCGCGCTGACGCGGCTTTTCGGATTCGTACCCCAATGTTCGATCACGGCTTCGGTCGCGCGCCAATCGATCGGCCCGCGCGCATCGGCAATGGTTTCGCCCAGAACGGCGCGGATGCCGGTCGTTTCGATGGCCGCGCCGATCGTCTCCATATGGGAGAAACGGTCGGCGATGCAGGTGACGCCATTCAACAGGAACTCGGCGCATGAGGCGCGCGCCGAGGCGGCATAGTCTTCGGGCGTGTACCGGTCTTGTCCCGGCAGCGTGTAGCCCGCCGACCAGAATTCGCGCGGCTTGTCCTCCGCCAGGCCCCGCATGATGCCGGTTCCGGCATGGGTGTGCGTATTGACCAGGCCCGGAATGATCAGCGTATCGCGGCAGTCGATGATCTCATCGTCCGGCTTGCGTCCCGTGCCGGCATCCACGATGGCGGCGATGTCGGTGCCCTCGATCCGGATGTCTGCCTGGGCTATAAGACGCGACTGGGCGTCCATCGTGAGCACGGCGCCGCCCGACAAAGCCAGCGTCATGGGGACGTGCTCCTGTGCCCGCGGACACAGACGATCCTCAATCGTGCGGCGGATGTGAGAAGGAGATCGAGCCGATGACCAGTTTCGCGCAACGCCATGCGATCACTGATGTCTGCATCTTGGTCGAGTCTGTCGAACGGTCGATCCGCTTCTATGTCGATCGCCTTGGCTTCACCCTGAATCGCCAAGCCGAAGGCTTCGCCGAATTCACGGGCGCGGGCCTCACCCTGGCGTGCTGGGAAATAGATCATATCGGCGCCCATACCGGCATCGCCACACGGCGCGGTATGGGAGCGCACAAAGTCTGTGTCGCGGTTCGTCTGCCCGATGCGGCTGCGATCGATGCCGCTTATGGCGAGCTGTCCGCCAAGGGCGTCATCTTCCAGCGGCCGCCGGCCGATTACGTGTGGAATGCGCGGTGTTGCTATTTCTCGGGCCCGGACGACGAGTTGTGGGAACTCTACGCCTGGCTTCCGGGCGGTCCCTAGCGCGGCGCTATTTCCGTGCACGAGGTTTCGCTTTCGGGGTCGTCTTCGCGGGCATATCGATCCCGCAGCCCTTGAGCACGATGCGCGTGATCGTTTTCTCCGCCTGTTCAAAATGGCCCGCACTAAGCGCTCTGGTGTCCAGGCCTGTGCGTGCCATGGCGTCGACGTCGGCATAGAACTGGGTGGTAGCCCACAGCATGATGAACAGATGCTGGACGCTTACCGGGTCCATGCGGCCCGCCTTGATCCAGGCATCGAAGACACGTTCGCGCTCCCATGTGTGCTCCTTCATATGGCGCATGGTCGCTGGTGTCAGAAGGGGCGCGCCGCGCGCGCTTTCATAAGCGAAAATCTTCGATTCATCGGCATGCTTGCGCGAATATTCGAGCTTGGCGCTGATATAGCCGGCGATCGCCTCGCCAGGATCGCGTGCAGCGTCGAGTTCCTCGAGCGCCTTGTCCCAGGCGGTCAAGATATCCTTGATCACCGCACGATAGATCGCTTCCTTGGTCTTGAAATAGTAATACACATTCGGTTTGGGAAGTCCCGAGACTTTGGCGATGTCGGAAATACGTGTGCCGTCATACCCTTTTTTCGCAAAAACCTTGATCGCCGCGCGCAGGATGATGCGTTGGTTGCGGGTGCGAATGCGCCCTTCCCCGTTTTTTACTTTCACGCGGCGCTGTTTCTTCGCGGCCATAGGTGCCGGTGTCCTGCTCGCGGTAGGTCAGTCTGCCTGATCATTCATCATCGTTCATTTTCTGACGCCGTGGTCAAGAACGTTGTCAAAAAAAGTTGACGCTTTGGTCAAGACATGGCTAGGCTTTTGTAAGGGGAGCTGAAATGGGCCGCCTGCCGTGCGAACGGTGTGCCGGCTGGGGGAATTTCAGGCTGTGCTTGAACCGTTCCAATTTCATCTGGTCCGTTTTGCCGACTCGGCGCGTTGCATTCGCGCCGCCGTCCAGAATCGCAAGTAGAGGAGAGATGGGTCATGGGTGACGAAAGCAAATTCTCGGTTTCGCGGCGTACGCTCCTGCAGGGAACGGCGGCTGCGGGTGTGGCAGCCAGCATGGGCTCGTTCTCCCGCATCGCGAATGCGGCCGAAGGTCTGGTTGCGCTGATGCACACGCAGCATGCCGGCGATAACGGCCCGGTCGACAGCATGATCGAGTATCTGAAGAAGATCGGTAAGGAAAAGGGTGTCAAGACGCGCGCCATCGATGCTTCCGATCCGGCCGCTTTCGAGTCGATCTTCAAGAGTCTGGGCGATGCCGGCGCTTCAGTGGTCGCCGCGACCTTCAACGAAGTCGCCGAAGCGATGAAGGCGGTTGCGCCAAAGTACCCGAAGACTAAGTTCATCCAGATCTTCGCCGACCCGATTGAGCCGGTGGTGCCGAATATCCGCACCGTCTCCTACAACTACTATCTCGGTGCCTACCTGTCGGGTTACTTCGCCGGCAAATGGACCAAGAATGCCAAGGTCGGCTACATCGGCGGTGTCAGTCTTCCGCCGCTCAATGCCGACTTCAATGCGCTCAAGGCCGGTGCTCTGGCCGCCAATCCGAAGGCGACCGCGGTCAGCGCGTTCGCCGGTTCGTTCCAGGATCCCACCAAGGGCCACGAGATCGCGGCCCAGATGTACGGTTCCGGCGTCGAATACATCTTCACCGATGGCGCCGCGACCGACGCGGGCGTGATTCAAGCCGCTAATGAAGGCCCGGACCGCTACACCAGCAGCATCTCGCCGGCGCAGTTCAAGCTCGGCCCGAAGACGGTGGCGGTGCTGACTACGCTGGACTTCGGCTTGTCGCTCTATCGCAATGTCGAGCAGGCGCTCAGCCCCGACTTCAAGGGCGGTCATTACGCGACCGGCCTGAACGATGGCGTGATCGACTTCATCCCTTCGCCGGTCTTCGAAAAGGAAGGCCCGAAGGACGCCGTCGCCAAGATGAAGGAAATCTGGCCGGAAATCGAAAAGCTGAAGAAGGACATTATCTCCGGTGCGATGAAGGTTCCTTTCGACACCAAGCTGTGATGATACGGGCCGCCGGTCTTCGGACCGGCGGCCTCGGTTTTTTGAGATCATGACCGCAAGCGGCCCCGCCCTGGAATGCGATGACGTCACCGTCAATTTCGGTGATGTCGTGGCTCTGCGCGGCGTGGGCGTGAAATTCGCACCCGGCCGCATTCATGCGGTGGTTGGGCAAAACGGTGCCGGCAAGACGACTTTCGCCCGCGTCTGCGCCGGGATCGTGCGTCCGACTTCGGGCCGGATGCTGATCAACGGCAAGGAAATTCCCGTCGGCAATGTCAATCAGTCGCGCTCCGCGGGCGTGGAACTGGTCCATCAGAGTTTTGCCCTGCCGCCCTCCTTCACGGTGGCCGAGGCGATGGAATTCGGCAGTCAGCGCAAGGACGGCCTGATCTACAGCCGCCGGCAGTTGGAGGAGCGCTGGAAGCAGCATCTCGACAGTCTCGGCGTGCGCGTGAAGATGAGCGATCGCATCCGCGATCTGCCGGTCGAGACGCAGCAGGGTGTCGAAATCGCCCGTGCGCTGGTGGCCGACGCAAAGATATTGATCCTCGACGAACCCACGGCCGTTCTCGCGCCGACTGCCGTCGAGGCGCTGTTCGAGCGCGTGCGGCGCTTGCAGCAGAGCGGCGTGACGATTCTGCTCATCCTCCACAAGATCCGCGAAGTTCTGAGCATCGCCGAAACGGTGACGGTGCTGCGCGGCGGCCGTCTGGTAGAGGGACCGCTGGTAGCCAAGGACGTCGATGCCAACCGGCTGGCCTCCGCCATCATCGGTTCGGCCGCCGCCGAAGGCGTCGAGATTTCCGGCGAGGACCGCGCGGCGTTGCTGGGCGCCAGCGACAAGGTCGGCCAGAGTCACCAGGCCGCTGCTGCCCAAGGCGTGGCCGCGCTCGAATTCAAAGGTGTCAGCACCAAACAGGCTTCGGAAGGCCCGGCCCTCGATGCCGTCGATCTGCGGATCGGACAAGGCGAGGTCGTGGGCGTGGCGGGCGTCGAGGGCAACGGCCAGCGCACGCTGGTCCAGACCATCGCCGGCTTGGTGCCGATGCAAGGGGGCTCGATTGCACTCAAGGGCCGCGACGTCACCAGCGAATCGCTGATCCAGCGCCGCGCTCATGGGCTGCGCATCATTCCCTTCGAGCGTTATACCGAGGGGCTGAGCCTCGCCAGTGCGCTCTGGGAGAACTGGGCGGCACGCAGCCTGCTGCTCGGCTCGTTGGTTCGCCTGATCAATCCCGCGGCTCTGCGCAACGCCAGCGACAGGGCCTTTAAACAATGGGATGTGCGATTCTCGTCGGTTGATCAGCCGGCCGGGTCGCTCTCGGGTGGCAATGCGCAGAAGGTGATCCTTTCGCGCGAAGTCGATGACGATGCGTCGCTGATCGTCGCCGCCCAACCGACGCGCGGTCTTGATGTCGGCGCGACGGCCTTCGTCTGGAAATCGTTGCGCGAGGCCAAAGCGCGAGGCAGGGGCATCCTGTTGATCTCATCGGATCTCGACGAACTCTTCGACATCAGCGACCGCATCGTCGTCATGCTTTCTGGCAAGGTGGTGGCCGAGTTCAAGCCGCCCTACGACCTCGGTGCCGTCGGTGCAGCGATGACGGGGGTGCGGCGATGAACCGTCAACTCGTAGCCGTTGTTCGCGCGCTCAGCTTCGTGCTCATCGCGCTGATCCTTTGCAGCATCGTCTTCGAATTTGCCGGCTATTCCGCCATCGAGATGTTCGAAAGCATCGCCGACGGTGCGTTCATGTCGGGCCAAGCGCTGATGAACAGCCTGCGCTGGACTCTGCCGCTGTTCCTCTCGGCCTCGGGCGTACTGGTCTCCTTCCGCTGCGGCTATTTCAACATCGGCGCCCAAGGCCAGTTTTATCTGGGCGCGATTGCCGCGGCCGCCGTGGCCGATTGGCTGAACGGTGCTCCGGCCTGGCTGATGATCCCGCTGATGATCATCGCCGGCATGATCGGCGGCGGACTCTGGGCCTTCTGGCCCGGCTGGCTGCGGGTGAAGTCTGGAACCGACGAGGTCATCACCACGCTGATGGGGAATTTCATCGGCAATTTGTTTTTGATGTATGTGACCTCGGGTCCGCTGAAGGATCCGTCCGGCTCGGGCGAAATGACCGCCAGCAAGCCGATCGCCGCCGCCTATCGCATCAGCGAGTCGACCGGCGTATCGCCTGCGATCATCGGCATTGTGATCGTCGCGGGCATCGTCACCTGGGTCCTGGTCAACCGCACTGCCTTCGGCGTGATCGGCAGCCTAGCCGGCCGCAACCCGGTGATGGTGACCTGGCAGGGCGCGCGAATGGCTCGCGTCGGCCTTGCCGCTTTCGTCTTCTCGGGGGCGATGGCGGGCCTGGCCGGTTCGATGGAATTGCTGGGCCCGGCCGGCCGCTTGCTCAGTGGTTTCTCGCCATCGCATGGTTTCACGGCGGTGCTGATCGCCCTTGTGGCGGGGCTTTCAGCGACCGGCGTCTGGGTCGTCGCACTCTTCTTCGGCGGCTTGGCGGCGGCGAGCCTTTATTTGCCTGTGATCGCCGGCCTGCCAGCGGCGGCGATCGATATCATCAACGCGGCGATTGCGCTCTTTATCACCGCGCGGACTTGGCCGAGAGTCGGCCGCTTCTTCAAATTCCAGCGCGCGCCGATGCCCGGGGCGGGAGGTTCGCGATGATCGAATTCCTCGTCTCCGTCCTCCGCTCGGGTTCGCCGCTGGTCTATGTCGCCATGGCTGGCATGGTGGCGCAGCGGGCCGGTATCTGGCATCTGGGCCTCGAAGGGCTGATGATCGCCGGCGCCTGCGCATCGGTGCTGGGCACTGTCGCCACCGGCTCACTGGCGCTTGGAATGCTGATTGCCGCCATCGTCTGCATGATGGGCTCGGCGCTGCTCTGGTTCCTGATCGAGAAGCTGCGCGCCAACCCGATTATCGCCGGGCTTGGCATCACCGGACTCGGTCTGGGCGGTTCCGATCTGACCATCCAGGCGATCTATGAAAGCCAGGCTTCGGTCCGCGCCGACTTCGGCCAGCCGCGTCTCGGGCCCGAGGCCGGGCCCTTTGCCACCTTGACCATGCTGGCTCTGCTGATGCCGTTCATCGTGGCGCTGTTGTGGGTACTGATGCGGCGGACGCGGTTCGGTCTCAAAGTGGCGGCCTCGGGCGAGCATCCCTTCGCGGCGCGCAGCGTCGGCGTCAATCCGACACGCATGCGCCTGATTGCGCTGCTGATGGGCGGCGTCCTCTGTGCCTTGGCCGGGACCGATCTTGCCATGGGCGGACTGCAACTCTTCGCCATCGGCATGACGGCCGGCCGCGGCTTCATGGGTTTCGCCGCCGTGATCTTCGGTGCGAGCCATCCGATCGGCGTCGCTCTGGCGGCGCTGTTCTTCAGCGCCGTCGAGAACCTCGGCATCAAGGCACAGCTGGTGTTCGGTGAGGCAATCCCTCGCCATTTCGTGCTGATGCTGCCCTATTTCGCGACCATCTTCGGCGTGTGGATCAGCGGCAGGCTGCGCGGCGGCAC
>CAZNZI010000829.1:0-4403 GCA_964577475.1 uncultured Rhodospirillaceae bacterium | reverse complement strand
GTCCTACGTGATCTCGCGCAAACGCGACGCGCTGTAACGGGAGAGGCCGATGGTGAGCGTGACGCCGATGACCGATCCCGCCCAACAGGCACCGGCGCTGGCCGTGCCTCCTCTGTCCGCTACGCCGAAGGCGGCGCTGCTCCGCGGTTATTCGATCGAAGTCACCTCGCGCAGCCGCACCGCCGTGCAATCCTGCCGCGACAATCTCGATCCCGGCACGCAGGTCTATATCGCGGCGATCCCCGGCGACTCCTATCACAACGCCGTGACGACGGCGGTGGCGCTGGCCAAGAACGGGCTCGTGCCCGTACCACATATCGCCGCCCGCAATATCGCGAGCTTCACCCAGCTCAACGATTTCCTGGCGCGGCTGAAGGGCGAAGCCGGCGTGAAGCACGCGCTGGTGATCGGTGGCGATGCCGAGCATCCGATCGGCCCCTATGCCTCGGCGTTGTCGCTGTTCCAGACGGGCGTATTCCAGAAACAGAGCATCACCAATGTCGGCATCGCCTGCTACCCCGAGCCGAGCCCGCGCGTCGGCAAGGCCGTGCTGGATGCGGCGCTGACCGACAAGATCGCTTTCCTCAAGCGCGAAGGATTCGATGCCTGGCTGGTCACCCAGTTCTGCTTCGACGCCGCGCCGATCGTCGCCTGCGTGAAGACGCTGCGCGCCGACGGCATCACCCTGCCCCTGCGTGTCGGCCTGACCGGCCCCGCCGATATCCGCACCGTTTGGAAATACGCGCTCCACTGCGGCATCGGCAATTCGATGCGGGCGCTGGGCACGCGCGTGGATGCGATCAGCAACCTGCTGGTGCGGCACACGCCCGACACGATCGTCGCCAACCTGGCAGATGCCTACCGCGCCGATCCGCTGATGGGAATCACGGGGCTCCACTTCTTTGCCTTCGGCGGCATTGCCGGCACGGCCCGTTGGGCCAAGCCGATTTTGGGCGAGCGCCCCCTTCCCCACTGAAGATACCGGCTTATATCTTCTGCTCGCATATCCACGGCGAGCGAGGGATTTCCATGGCTCAAGGGTTCGGTTCCATCCTCCGCGCGGCTGCGGCCGCGGCGGTTCTGCTGGCGCTCGGTATCGCGGCCCCGGCCCATGCCGATGAGGACGATGTCGGCAGTGTCAACACGGAATGGAAACTGATCGGCCCCGACCACAAGGTGGTGGTGTCCGTGTTCGACGATCCCGATGTGCCGGGCGTCGCCTGCTATCTCAGCCGCGCGCGCACCGGCGGACTCTCGGGCATGGTCGGCCTCGCCGAGGACAGTTCGGATGCCGCCATCGCCTGCCGCCAGGTGGGTCCGATCACCTTGCCCGCCAAACTGAAGCAAAAAGACGAAGTGTTCACCGAGCGCCGCTCGGTGATGTTCAAGCATCTGCGCGTCGTCCGCTTCGTCGACAAGAAGCGCAACACGCTGGTCTATCTCTCATACTCGGACAAGCTGATCAAAGGCTCGCCGCAGAACTCGGTCTCGGCGGTGCCCGTGATGCCGTGGCCGAGCGGAACACCGTGAGGTTGAGCGATGAGCGAAGGGAGATTCTCCCGCGCGCAAGGAAAGGCTCTGGCCACGATGAAGCAGGCTCTCGACTGGGCCTATGATCACGCGACCGAAGCCGTGCCGGGATTGGGCAGCGCCGTCGACGTGGCGGAGAAGCACCTCAAATCCGCTGACGGCAATACCGAGAAGGCGATCGACTCGCTGATCAAGGCGCATACGGCCTACGCGGGCGTCACCGGCTTCGTCACCAATCTCGGCGGGGTGATGACCTTGCCGGTCACGATACCGGCCAATGTCGCCTCGGTGCTGGCCCTGCAACTGCGCCTGATCGCGGCCATCGCCCATCTGCGGCGCTACGATCCCCACGATCCGCGCGTGAAGACGATGGCGTTTCTCTGCCTGACCGGCACAGGCGCGACGACGGTGCTCGAAGAGGTCGGTGTCAGCTTGGGCAAGCGGCTGTCGTCGCAGATCATCGGTGGCCTGTCCCAGGTCGCCCTGCCGCGCATCCAGCATGTGGTCGGTAAACGGCTGGTCACCATGGCCGGCGCGACCGGCGTCGTCAATATGAGCAAGCTTCTGCCGGTGATCGGCGGCGCGGTCGGCGGCGTCTTCGACGCGGCGGTTACCCGCGGCATCGGCGCGGCCGCCAAGACGATCTTCGCGCCGATCGAAGGCGACGCCGCGCCTAAATGATGCGTTCGAACAGGCCCCGCGTGGCGTGTTCGCGCTCGGCCTCGATTGCGTTGCGGAACACAGGATCGTTCAGCGCCTCCACGGGCCGCCCATCCAACCGGTCGGTCATCGTATAGACCGACATGGCGAGGATGTTGCGGCAGAGCTCGCCATTGATGCGGTTGACCAGCGGGTTGCCCGACAGCGCCGGGTTGCGTTGATATTCGATCAGCCAGGGCTGGCCTATCGCATCGATCAGCACATCGAGGCCGAAGACGCGCGGTGGAAAGGCGTAGCGCGGATGCTGCGCGGCCTGGTTCTGAAAGATGCCGGCATCGATGGCGATGGTGACGAAGCGCCGCGCCAGATCGGCCACCCGCTGCCATACCGCCGGCGCATCCGTGCCCTCGGCCGCCATCTGACGGTAGACCGCGCTCATCGTCCAGATGTTGCCGACATTCTCCTTGCCCGGATCCTTATCGACCACGAGATCCGGATGCTTGAGGTGGAGCGCCGTGTTGGTGACATGGATGGCGGGCCGTGCCAGCGCTGCCTCATCGGTCGCGTAGGGTTCCGGCGCGAGGCGCGCAACGCCTTCGCGATAGACATAGGCACGGATCGAGGGGTGAACGCCCGCCACCATCACATAGACGCGCGCATGGAATTTGCGGCCGTTCAGCAGATAGGGATTGTCGAGATAACGCTGGATCACCGCCGGCTGTTGTTTGTCGAGGGTCGCCGGCGGATTGCGCGTCAGCGTGATGCCTTGCCCACCGTAGAGGTTCTCCGGCTTCACGGCGAAGATCGGTTGTCCCTGGGCCGTGGCGCGGAACTGCGCCAGCTTCGCCTCGTCGCCAGGAAGCGCGAAGCTCTCGGGCCAGAAGCGCGGCTGGTCGGAATGGCGTGCGTGCCAGGCATCGAGCACGCCCGCCAGCGACCCCTTATTGAGGAAGATCATCCAGCCGCCGAAGGGCACTTCCATATCGGCGCTGACGATGGCCGAGGCGACGCTGGCCGGCGCCTGGCGGAAGACTTCGGAAAGGTCGCGTACGGCCTGATCGGCCTCCACCCAGCGGCCGGCGTCGCGCAGCGCATAGATCATCTGCCGCATCGCGCCGCGACGCAGCGCCTCTCCGGGCTTCAGCTGCTCGATCATCGCCTTGAAGATGCCGATCGCTTCTTCGGTCTTCCCCAGCCGGTGCAACGCGCGCCCGATACGGTCGGCGACCAGAGCCAGCGGCCGGATGGCCGACGCAGCACGGAAGGCCTCCAGCGCGCTCAGATTGTCGCCCAGTTGCAGATGGGCGATGCCGCGCGCTTCGAGGATGGTCGCCGTCATCTTCTCCTGCGGTACGGCATTGCTGAGCGCGATCACGCCCGTCATGTCGTTGGTGCGGATATGGGTGAAGATCAGCGCTTCGTGCAGTTCGACCGCGTCGGGGTGCTCTGCGAGCGCTTGCTGGGCCAACCGCCGCGCTTGGAGGACATCCTGCTCAAGAATACCTCGGATCCCGGCAATAACGTCCTGTACCGATCCCGCCAAAACCTGCTCCTGCGCCCCCAATTGTCCGCGGCAGTGTGCTTCAATTGGTGGATAGATCAAAGGGCTTCCGACCGCGCGCATACCCCGATAGGAAGGTAGACGCCATAGCCGGTTGATCTACACTCGGCGCCCGGCGAAGACGTTCAGGCAAGGACCTCCGAAATGCTCCTGGGATGCGTGGCCGACGACCTGACCGGCGCGACCGATATGGCGCTGATGCTGGCGCGCGGCGGCTTGCGCACGGTGCAGACAACCGGCGTTCCCGAAAGCAGCCTCGATCTGAGCCAGGTGGACGCCGTCGTCGTCGCGCTGAAGTCGCGCACCATCCCAGCCGCCGACGCCGTCAGCCAGTCGCTCAAAGCCGCCGCCTTCCTGAAATCCGCCGGTGCCAAGCGTTACTTCTTCAAATACTGCTCGACCTTCGATTCGATCGACCAGGGCAATATCGGCCCGGTCGCCGAGGCGCTGCTGAAATTCACTGGCGGCGATTTCACCATCGCCTGCCCCGCCTTCGCCGCAACCGGACGGACGATCTATTTTGGCAACCTCTTCGTCAACGGCGTGCCGCTCAATGAGAGCAGCATGAAGGACCATCCGCTCACCCCGATGCGCGATGCCAATCTGGTGCGCGTGCTGCAGCGCCAGACCAAAAGCAAGGTCGATCTGGTGC
>CAZNZI010000828.1:0-1765 GCA_964577475.1 uncultured Rhodospirillaceae bacterium | reverse complement strand
GAAGTGGTGCAACGCCTCTTCGACCGTGGCCTTCATCCCGGCCCGTTTCTTCACCAGCCAGGTCCATTTCTGGGTGAGCAGCTTCTTGGCTTGGCGGTCGGCCTTGAGATCGATGGCGGCAATGATCTCGTCGCCCAGCAGGACGGGCAGGGCGAAATAGCCCAGCACACGCTTGGCCGGCGGCACATAGGCCTCGAAGCGATGCTCGTAATCGAAGAACTGGTGCAGGCGCTTGCGCTGGATCACCAGCGGGTCGAAGGGCGAGAGTATCTGGGCGCGCTGCAGGCCGGGTGCACCGGTCTCCGTCTCTAGCGCCTCGGGTGTGGTCCAGTGCTGGACCTTTTCATGGCCTTCGATATGGACCGGCACCAGCTTGCGCCGTTTCAATGCCGCTTCGACCGCCTTGCCGACGGCGACCTTCGAGCCCGACGTGCCGTAGCGCGCCGACTCGACGCTGACAAGCCCCTGCGACCGCAGAGCCCGGTCGAGCAGATATTCGGCGTGCTGCTTCTCGGTCGGCCGCTTGGGACGCTTCTCCCAGCCGAAATGGCGCGTAGCGAGATCGTAGGTCTTCACCATGCCCGAGCGTTTGCTGATGGTGAGGTCGCCGGTGAAGAAGCCGAACCGAAGCGCGCGCTTCGAGGGCTTGCGGCTATCCCAGGGATGGGATTTCTCGACCAGCACCTCGTCGTCGATGTCGCGGATCGAGAGCGGGCCTTCCTTCTTAATGCGCCGGAGCAGGGCTTTGTAGTCGTTCGGATCGACGCCCGACATGAACCCATGGGGTTCGGCCCGCAGCGCCTCCATCCGCGCCATGAAGAACGGGTAGTCGGATGTCGGGATATAGGCCAGCGCATGGGTCCAGTATTCGAACACCGACTTGTCGACCGACAATGCATGGTCGAGGTCCGCACGCCGGTACCGGGGGATGCGCGAATAGAGGATATGGTGGTGGCAGCGCTCGATCACGTTGATCGTGTCGATCTGGACATAGCCGAGATGTTCGACGGCCAGCCGCGTCGCCTCGGGACCGGCGCCGAAGGGCGCGGGCGTGTCAAGCCGCTGGGCGTGCAGCCAGACGGCGCGGGCCTTCGCGGGCGAAAGGGGGAGGGAGGTCTTTTTCGACGTCAAAGCCGCGGCAGGATAGGCGATCACCGCGCCTGACGGAAGAGCGGGCGGAAGAGCGGGCGGTTCCCGCCTTGCGGGCAGGAACCGTCCCTGGAGTTTGCCGGGAAACCGGCTCGATTACGCGGCGGGCGACGCCGAATCGACGAGGTCCGCGTAGACCAGTTCTTCGTAGATGTTGATGTAGTCCCGCGCCATGCGACGCGCAGTGAAGCGCGTCTCGAAGCGGCGGCGGATGCCGGCGCGCGACAATTGGGCAAGGCGCGGCACCATCGCCACCGCCTCATCCTCGTTGTCGACCACGAAACCGGTCACGCCCTGTTCGATGATTTCGGGCGCCGAGCCGCGGTTGTAGGCGATCACCGGCGTGCCGCAGGCCAATGCCTCGATCATGACAAGGCCGAACGGCTCGTCCCATTCCATCGGGACCAGGAGGCCGATCGCGCCGCTCAGGAAGCTCGGCTTCTCGCCGTCATCGATCTCGCCGATGTATTCGACGGCGGGCGAGTCCATCAGGTGGCGGATCTTGGCGTTGTAATACTCCTCGTCGGCTCGGTCGATCTTGTCGGCCATGCGCAGGGGGATGCCGCTGCGGCGCGCGATCGAGATCGCCTTGTCGGGTGACTTCTCGGGCGCGATG
>CAZNZI010000827.1:0-1516 GCA_964577475.1 uncultured Rhodospirillaceae bacterium | reverse complement strand
TGGAACGTGCCCTGGGCGCCGGTGAAGCCCTGGCAGATCACCCTTGTGTCCTGGTTGACGAGGATCGCCATGTCACACGGCCTCCTTGACGGCCTTCACCACCTTCTCGGCGGCATCGGCCAGATTGTCCGCCGAGACGATCGGCAGTCCCGATTGCGAGAGGATCTTCTTACCGAGCTCGACGTTGGTGCCTTCAAGGCGAACGACCAGCGGCACGTGCAGGCTGACCTCGCGGGCCGCGGCGATCACGCCCTCAGCGATGACGTCGCAGCGCATGATGCCGCCGAAGATGTTGACCAGGATACCTTCGACATGCGGGTCCGACAGGATCAGCTTGAAGGCGGTGGTCACGCGCTCTTTGGTGGCACCGCCGCCGACATCGAGGAAGTTGGCCGGCGAGCCGCCATAGAGCTTGATGATGTCCATCGTCGCCATGGCCAGCCCGGCGCCGTTGACCATGCAGCCGATCGAACCGTCGAGCTTGATGTAGTTGAGGCTGTGCCGCGCCGCTTCGAGTTCGGCCGGGTCCTCTTCCGACTCGTCGCGCAACTCGGCCACGTCCTTGTGGCGGAAGAGCGCGTTGTCGTCGAAGTTCATCTTGGCGTCGAGCGCGATCACCTCGCCCGCGCCGGTGACGACGAGCGGGTTGATCTCGACGTTCGAGCAGTCGAGTGCGACGAAGGCCTTGTACATGGCGGTGATGAAATTGACCGCTGCACTGGCCTGCTTGCTGTCGAGCCCGAGGCCGAACGCGATTTCGCGGCCATGCCAGGGCTGGATGCCGGTGACCGGCTCGACGGCGACGCGCAGGATCTTTTCCGGCGTCTTGTGGGCAACCTCTTCGATCTCGGTGCCGCCCTCGGTCGAGGCCATGATGGTGACCTTGCTGGTGGCGCGGTCGATCAGCATGCCGAGGTAAAGCTCGCGCTTGATGTCGCAGCCTTCCTCGATATAGATGCGGCGCACTTCCTTGCCGATGGCGCCGGTCTGCTTGGTCACGAGCGTGTGGCCGAGCATCGCCTGGGCGAAGCGCTTCACTTCATCGGTGGATTTGGCGAGACGGACGCCGCCGCCTTCGCTCTCGGCGCCCTTGAACTTGCCCTTGCCGCGGCCACCGGCATGGATCTGGGATTTCACCACCCAGACCGGGCCGCCGAGATCCTCGGCGACATGTTCGGCCTCGGCCGGTGTGTACGCGACGCCGCCACGGAGCACCTTCACTCCATAACCCGCCAGCAGCTTCTTTGCTTGGTATTCGTGGATGTTCATCGGCGCCTCGCGTTAGCGGCGTTACATTCTGTCCGATGCTTATTTCGGCATCAGCTCCTTGGACTTCTCGATCAGCACGCGCACCGCATCGACCGATGCGTTGAACGCCTTCTGTTCCTCGGCATCGAGCTTGATCTCGACGACCTTCTCGACGCCGCCCGCACCGATCACGACCGGCACGCCGACATAGATGCCCTTCTGGCCATATTGGCCGTCGACCCAGGCGGCGCAGGGCAGAACCCGGCGC
>CAZNZI010000826.1:0-12641 GCA_964577475.1 uncultured Rhodospirillaceae bacterium | reverse complement strand
TCGCCCGTGCCACCGATCAGCGATTCGACATTGGTCAGCGTGATCGTGTTGGCGGCGGCGTTGAACAACGTCACCTTGTCGCCGCCCGAGCCCAGATCGATCGCCAGGCCGGTGACACCCCATCCAAGGGTAATGATGTCGCTGCCCGTTCCCGCCACGATGGTTTCGAGATTGACCACGGTCAGCGTATTGGCGGCCGCGTTGAACAGGGTCAGGCTGTCATCGCCCGAACCGAAGTCGTAAATGCCGGCGGTGACGGCCGCGCCCAAGGTCACGATGTCGTCACCTGTGCCGCCCGTCAGCGTCTCGGCATTGGAAACCGTCAGGGTATTGGTGGCGGCATTGAACAGGGTCAGGCGGTCGTCGCCGCCATCGAGATCCACCACCATACCGGTGACACCGGCCGCCAGGGTCAGCAGATCGCTGCCTGTGCCGCCATGAACCGTCTCGATATTGAGGGCAGTGACCGTGTTGCTGGCGGCATTGGCAAGAGTCAGCGAATCGTCGCCCGAACCCAGGTCCAGAATGCCGGAGGTGAGGGCCGTGGTGAAGGTCACCACGTCGTCGCCGGTGCTGCCGACCAGGGTCTCGACATTGGCAAGGGTGATGGTGTTGGCCGTAGCGTCGAACAGGGTCAGGCTGTCGTCGCCCGAGCCGAGGTCAAACGTGCTGCCCGTGACCTGGGATGCCAGGGTAATGATATCATCACCCGTCGAGGCGATCAGCGTCTCGACATTCGCGATGGTCAGCGTGTTGGTGGCGGCGTTCGCCAGGGTCAGCTTGTCGTCGCCGGTGGTCAGATCGATGGTGCCGCCGGTGCTGGCGATGCCCAGGGTGACGATATCGTCGCCCGTGCCCGCGACCAGTGTTTCGATATTGACGATCGTCAGCGTATTCGCCGCTGCGTTGAACAGCGTCAGTTGATCGAGGCCAGAGCTGAGATCGATCGTGCCGCCGGTGATGGCGACTTCCAGCGTGACGATATCGTCGCCGGTGCCCCCGGTCAGAGTCTCGATATTGGCGATGGTGACCGTGTTGGCCGCGGCATTGAACAGCGTCAGCGCGTCGGTGCCGGAATCGAGGTCGATCTGGCCTGTCGTGAAGGCGCTCCCGAGGGTCACGACATCGCCGCCGGTACCGGCGATCAGCGTCTCGAGGTTGATGACGGTGACGGTATTATGGGCCGCATTGAACAGCGTGAGCTGGTCGTCGCCCGAGCCCAGATCGTAGATCCCGCCGGTGACCATGCGGCTGAGGGTCACCACATCGTCGCCCGTACCGGCGATCAGCGTTTCGACATTGCCGATGGTGATCGTATTGGTCGCGGCGTCGAACAGCGTCACGCTGTCCCTGCCCGACCCCAGATCGACGATTTCGCCGGTCAGCCCCGCGGCAAAGGTCAGGGTGTCGTCGCCGGTCCCGCCCATGACCGTTTCGACATTGATGACCGTGACCGTATTGGCGGCGACATTGGCGAAGGTCAGCTGGTCATCGCCGGTATTGAGATCGATCGTGCCGCTGGTGAAGGCGGTCTTGATGATCACAACGTCGTCGCCCGTGCCGCCGATCAGGGTTTCGATATTGGCGATGGTGACCGTGTTGTCGGCCACGTTGGCCAGGGTCAGGCTGTCGTCGCCGGAGCCCAGATCGATCAGGCTGGCGGTGAAGGCGCCCTGGATGGTGACGATATCGTCACCCGTGCCGGCGATCAGCGTCTCAATATTGGTGATCGTCAGCGTATTGGTCGCCGCGTCCGCCAAGGTCAATCGATCGTCGCCCGAACCCAGATCGAGCGTGCCGCCGGTGATCGTATCGCCCAGGGTGATGACGTCGTTACCGGTGCCAGCGATCAGCGTTTCGACATTGACGATCGTCAATGTGTTGGTTGCGGCATTGAACAGCGTCAGCTGGTCGTCACCCGAACTGAGGTCGAAGATGGCGCCCGTGTAACCGTTGCCGAGGGTGACGATATCGTCGCCCGTCCCGGCGAGCAGGGTCTCGACATTGGCGATCGTGACGGTGTTGGTCGCCGCGTTGGCGAGCGTCAACTGATCGGCGCCCGAATTCAGATCGATGAAGCTGCCGGTGACGGCATCGCTGAGCGTCACCACGTCGGTGCCCGTTCCCGCCAGCAGCGTCTCGATATTGACGATGGTGAGGGTGTTGGTGGCCGCGTTAAACAGGGTCAGGCTGTCATCGCCCGAACCCAGATCGATGGTGCCACCCGTGATGGCCGTACCGAAGGTGACGACATCGTCGCCGGTGCCGCCCACCAGCGTCTCGACATTCGACAGAGTGACCGTATTGGCTGCGGCGTTGAACAGGGTGAGCTTGTCGTCGCCCGAGCCCAGATCGATCGACAGGCCGGTGACGTCGAAGCCCAGCGTCACGACATCGTCGCCGGTTCCGGCAGTCAGGGTCTCGACATTGGCGACAGTCAGCGTATTGGCGGCGGCGTTGAACAGCGTCAGTTGGTCATCGCCCGAGCCGAGATCGATCACCGCGCCCGTGACGGCTGTGCCCAAGGTAACGATGTCGTCGCCGGTCCCGGCGACCAGGGTCTCGATATTGACCACCGTTACCGTGTTGGTGGCGGCATCAGCCAGCGTGACCTGGTCATCGCCCGACCCGAGGTCGATGACCGCGCCCGTGACTTGGGTCGCGAAGGTAACGACATCGTCGCCCGTGCCACCCGTCAGGGTCTCGATATTGGCAATCGACAGCGTATTCGCCGCCGCATTGAACAGGGTCACCGCATCGTCGCCGTCGCCCAGATCGTAGGTCCCGCCGGTGATGGCCGATGTCATGACGACTGCGTCATCGCCGGTGGTGCCGATCAGCGTCTCGATGCTGCCGACCGTAACGGTGGCGGGAGCGCCGAGCACCACGGCATCGTCGCCCGTGCCACCGATGACCGTCTCGATATTGACGATGGTAACGGTGTTGGTCGCAGCGTCCGCGAGCGTCAGCGCGTCGCCGCCCGATCCGAGGTCGAAGATGGCGCCGGTGACCGCCGCCGACAGCGTCACGGTATCGTCGCCGGTGCCGCCGGTCAGGGTTTCGACATTGGCGACCGTCAGCGTATTGACGGCGGCATCGAACAGGGTCAGCGCGTCGTCGCCCGAACCCAGGTCGAAGGTGCTCGCCGTGACGCCCTGGGTCAGCTGCACCACATCGTCGCCCGTGCCGCCCACCACGGTTTCGATGTTTGCAATCGTGACCGTGTTCGCCGCCGCGTCGAACAGGGTCAGGCTATCGTTGCCGCTGTTGAGGTCCAGCGTACCGGCGGTGAATGCATTCCCGAGGACGATGATGTCGTCGCCGGTGCCGCCGATGATTGTCTCGACATTGGTCAAGGTCGCCGTATTGAAGGCGGCATTGGCCAATGTGAGCTGATCGTCACCCGAACCCAGATCGATGGTGCTGGCAAAGGCGGAAGCCAGGGTAACGATGTCGTCGCCCGTACCGGCGATCAAGGTCTCGACATTGGCGATCGTCAGCGTGTTGGCGGCCGCGTTGAACAGCGTGAGCTGATCGGCGCCCGAACCCAAATCGATCGTGTCGGCGGTCACCGCCGAACCCAGCGTCACGATGTCGTCGCCCGTGCCGCCGACGATCGTCTCGACATTGGTCAGGGTGGCGGTGTTGGTCGCGGCATTGGCAAACGTCAGCTTGTCGTCACCGGAGCCGAGATCGATCGGGCTGCCGGTCGTCGCGAAGCCCAGCACGACCACGTCGTCACCCGTGCCGCCGATGATCGTTTCGACATTGCTGGCGGTGATCGTATTGGTGGCCGCGTCGAACAGCGTCAGACTGTCGCCGCCCGAACCCAGATCGATCGTCGCGTTCGTCACCGCCGCGGTAACAACGATGACGTCGTCGCCCGTACCGCCGATCACCGTCTCGATATTGGCAATGGTGACCGTGTTGGCCGCAGCGTTCGCCAAGGCCAGCTTGTCGGTTCCCGAACCGAGATCGATCGAAACGGCGGTGAACGCGGTGGCGAGAGTAACCTGATCGGTAGCTGTGCCGCCGATGATGGTTGCAGTATTCAGAACGGTCAGCGTGTTGGCGCTGTTGGCCAGGGTCAGTTGGTCAGCGCCCGAGCCCAGGTCGATGGTGCCTGAGATCGAACCGGTGGAAACGGTAATCACGTCACTGCCAGTGCCGGCGATCAGCGTCTCGACATTGGCAATGGTGACCGTATTCTCGGCTGCGTTGGAGAGGGTGAGTTTGTCGTCCCCCGCCCCAAGGTCGATCGAACCCGACGTGAAAGCCGTGGTCAGAACCAGCGTATCGCTGCCGGTCCCGCCGGCCACCGTCTCGACATTGGCGAGTGTGACGGTGTTGGCGGCGGCGTTGAAAAGAGTCAGCTTGTCGTCGCCGCTCCCAAGGTCGACCGACCCGGCGGTGAAGGCCGTGGTCAGCCTGACCTGATCACTGCCCGTGCCGCCGATCACCGTTTCGGCATTGGCGAGCGTGATCGTATTGAGAGATGCATCGAACAGCGTGACCTGGTCGTCGCCCGAGCCAAGGTCGAAGATGCCGCTGGTCGCCGAGGTGCTCAGAACGATCTGATCGCTGCCCGTGCCGCCAATCAGCGTCTCGACATGGGCCAGAGTCACCGTATTGGTCGCTGCATTCAGCAGCGTCAGGCGATCAGTACCGGCACCTAGATCGATGGTGCCCGCAGTGAAGGCGGTGCCCAGCGTCACCAGATCGGTTCCGCCCAACCCGACGACTGTTTCGACATTCAGGAGCGTAGCGGTGGCGCCGCCGCTGTAGAGCGTGATCTTGTCGTTGCCGCTGCCGAGATCGAAAATGGAACCGGTAACGGCGTTGTTCAACGTGATGAAATCGTCGCCCGTTCCGCCGATCAGGGTCTCGACGTCGAAGACCGTCAGCGTGTTCGTCGCCGCATTGAATAGGGTCAGTTTGTCCGAGCCGGAGCTCAGGTTGACCGTCGAGCCCGTGGCCGCCGTCGTCAGGGTGACCGTATCGCTCTGGGTACTGCCGAGTACGGTTTCGGTATTGGCCAGTGTGATCGTCGTCGCGGCCGAAGCGGTCAGCGTCACCCTGTCGACGCCGGAGCCCAGATCGAATATGCCGCCGGTGATCTGAGCGCCGACGGTGACCAGATCGGTGCCGGTTCCGCCGGTCATCGTCTCGACATTGATCACCGTGATCACATTGCCCGATGCGTCGGCGAGCGTGATGTTGTCGTTGCCTGAGCCGAGGTCGAAAGTGCCGCCGGTAATGTTGGTGCTGAAGGTGACCTGTTCGCTACCGGTGCCGCCCACCAGCGTCTCGATGTTGGCCACCGTCAGCGTATTGGCTGCCGCATTGACCAGCAGAAGCTTGTCGTTGCCGCCACCGAGATCGAAGGTGGTTGCCGTAACGGCGCCGAGCATATGCACCGTATCGTCGGCCCGGACACCGATCATCGTCTCGACATTGATGATCGAGATGTTGTTGCTGGTCGCGGACGACAATGTGAGCTGGTCCGCCCCCGTACCGAGATCGACCTGCGCGACATTGGACTGGCCCAGCGTCACGATATCGTCGCCGGTGCCGCCGATCAGGGTTTCGGCGTTCAGGACGAGGATCGTATTGACGGCTGCGTTGAACAAGGTGAGCCGATCGGCACCGGAACCCATGTCGAATGTGCCGCCGGTGATCGCATTGCCGATCACGACGAGATCGACGGCCTTTCCGCCATCAAGAGTTTCGACGTTGAGAACGGTGACCGTGTTGGGTCCGGCATCGGACAGGGTCAGGCTGTCGCTACCCAGCCCAAGATCGAAAATCGCACCCGTAACGATGCTGCCGAGAGTCATCAGGTCGGCGCCCGTGCCGCCGATGATCGTCTCGACATTGATGACGGTGATGGTGTTGCCCGCGTCGTCCAACGTCACTTGGTCGGCGCCCGAGCTCAAGTCGAAGACACCGTTCGGGAAGCGGCCGCTGAGCACGACCTGGTCGCTGCCCGTACCGCCGATCAGCGTATCCACGCGCGCCAGCGTCACCGTATTGGCGGCCGCGTTGAACAGGGTCAGCTTGTCGTTGCCGGTGCCAAGATCGAAATAGCCGCCGGTTGCGGCCATTCCCAATTTGACGATATCCGAGCCCTGCGCCCCAACCACCGTCTCGATGTTGAAGACCGTCACCGTGTTGTTGGCGGTGATCAGCCCAAGCCGGTCGGCGCCCGCCCCCAGATCGAAGAGGCCGCCCGTGATCTGGTTGCCCACCACGACGATGTCGTCGCCCGTGCCGCCGGTTAGGGTTTCGACGTTGAGAACCGTGACGGTATTGATCGGGGCGTTGAACAGCGTGACCCGGTCGGTACCGGCGCCGAGGTCGATGACGGCACCGGTCGATGCGATGCCGAGCAGAAGCTGATCGTTCGCGGCCGAACCGGAAATGGTGCTGACATTCGCGATGGTGATCCCGCTCGGGGCAATGCTGAATGTCAGCTTGTCGTCGCCGCCGCCGAGATCGTAATACCCTGCCGTGACGGTGCCGTTGACGATGATGGTATCGTTGCCGGTGCCACCGATAACGGTCTCGACATTGACAAAGGTGAACAGGTTGCGCGTCGTGTCGAACAAGGTGACCTTGTCGGCACCGGCGCCCAGATCGTAGTTGCCGTCCACCAAGCTGGAACCCACGATCACCTGATCGCTGCCGGTCCCGCCGATAAGGGTCTCGACGTTGAGAACCGTAATCGTATTGGCCGCCGCGTTGGCCAGATAAAGCCGGTCGGCAATGCCGCCGGACAGATCGAAGTAGCCGCCCGTGATCGCGGCGCTGACGCGAACCACGTCGTCATTGAAACCGCCGATCACCGTCTCGACATTGACGATGGTTACGGTGTTGACGGTGTACTGGGCGAGCGACAGCTTGTCGTCCCCTGCCCCCAGGTCCAGAATCCCGGCATTGGCCGGGCCGAGCGTGACGACGTCGACACCGGCGCTGCCCACCAGGGTCTCGACATTCGCGATGGTCAGCGTATTTCCGACCGCCGATAGCGTCAGCTTGTCGGTTCCGGCGCCCAGATCGTACAGACCGCCCGTGACCGCGGTTCCCTGGATGATCTGATCGCTGCCCGCCGCGCCGGTCAGAGTTTCGACATTGATCACGGTGACCGTGTTCGAGACCCCGGCAGCCAGCGTCAGATTGTCGTCGCCGGCACCGAGATCGATGAAATTGCCCGTCACCGGCCCGGTCAGGAACACACGGTCGTTGCCCGTCCCGCCGATCAGCGTTTCGACGTTGCTGCCCGTTACGGTATTGGTGGCGGAATTGAACAGCGTCAGGCTATCCGAACCGGCACTGAGATCGAACGCGCTATTCGCCTGCCCGCCAAGCGTTACGATGTCGCTGTTCGAACCGGCGATCAGCGATTCGACATTGACCACCGTGATCGTGTTGTTGGCGGTCGACAGGGTCAGCTTGTCGGCGCCCGAGCCGAGATCGACCAAACCGCCCGTGAATTGCGTGGCGATCTTCACCACATCGCCGCTGCCGGCCCCGATGACCGTTTCGACGTTGGCGACCGTCACCGTGCTGGGCTGAACTTTGAGCGTCACGATGTCGCTGCCGGCACCGAGATCGAATATGCCGCCGGTGATCGCGTTGCTGAGGACCACCGCATCGTTGCCGGTGCCGCCGATCAGAGTCTCGACGTTCGCCACCGTGACCGTATTCGTGGCCGCGTCAAACAGCGTCAGTTTGTCGCTGCCGGCCACCAGATCGAGCCGGCCGAAGGTCATGGCCGCGCCGAGGTGGATTTGATCGCTACCGGCGTTGCCGATGAGCGTCTCGACGTTCAGCGCCGTGACGGTGTTGTTGCCGGTGAAGAGCGCGATGCTGTCGTCGCCGGCGCTCAGATCGTAAGTGCCGCCCGTAATCAATGCGGTGACAAGCAAGCGGTCGCTGCTGGTCGATCCGATGACCGTCTCGACACAGGCGATGCTGACTACATTGATGTCTTGGCTCGACGCCAGAACCACCGTGTCCGCACCGGTCCCACCGGTCACGATCTCCGTGTTCGCGACCGTGACCGTATTGGCACCGGTGGTTGCCAGAATGAGCCGGTCGCTGCCGTTGCCCAGATCGATCAGACCACCGGTCATATTGCTGGCGACGCGAACCGAGTCGGCCCCGACGCTGCCCAACACGGTTTCGATATTGGTGAGGGTCACCGAGCTCGCCGCAGCCAAGGAAATCTGATCGCCCGCATTACCGCCGATCACCGACTCGACATTGGTGACGGTGATGGCGTTGGCGAAATTCCCGAGGACGACCTTGTCGACACCCCCAGCGAGATCGATGGAGCCGGTTTCCTGCTGCGCAAAGGTGACGGCGTCGGCCGCCGCGCTGCCGGTCAGCTTGTGGGCTTGATCGATCGTCAGGGTGGCGGCGGTGTTGACCGAAACTGAATCGTTGACGGTACCGCCCGTGATCACTTCGACATTGGCGACCACGACGGTGTTGGTGCCGGATGTCGCCAGGGTCATGCGGTCGACCCCGCCGGACAGATCGACCACGCCCGACGTGAAGGCGGCCGTCATCACGACCGTGTCGGTGCCGGCCGCACCCGTTACCGTCTCGACATTGGCGATGGTCGCGGTATTGGCGAAATTGCCGAACAGCAGGGCGTCCGTACGGTCGCCCAGATCGATGGTGCCGCCGGTGAAAGCGGTCTTGAGCACGATGATGTCGGTGCCGGTTCCGCCCAGAACGGTCTCGACGTTGTACAGCACCAAACTGTCGCGCGCCGTATTGCCCAGCGTCAGACTGTCGGCGCCGGCACCGAGATCGAAGGTGCCGCCGGTCGTATTCGCGCCGGCCGTGATGTCGTCGTTACCCGTACCGCCGATGACCGTTTCGATGTTGAAGACCGTCGCCGTGCTGCCGCCGGTCGCGAACATCGTCAGCTTGTCGATGCCGCCGCCCAGGTCGACCAGGCCACCGGTCATCGCGGTGTTGAGTCTGATCGTATCGTTGCCGGCGCCCGCGGTGAGCGTCTCGACATTGAGGATCGTCGCGTTGTTGACGCCGGTCGCCAGCGCCAGGCTGTCGTCGCCGGCGCCGAGATCGATCGTCGCGCTGGTGGCAACCGCAGTCAGCTTGACCGTGTCGTTGCCCGCACCCGCCGTGATCGTTTCGACATTGGCGAGCGTGACGGTATTCGAGCCGCCATTCAGGGTCAGGCTGTCGGCACCGGCGCCGAGATCGATGGGGCCGCTCGTGATCGTCGTGGTGTATACGGCCACATCGACGCCGGCACCGCCGATCACCGTTTCGACATTGGCCAAGGTGATGGTGTTCTTGCCGCCGGCGAAAAGGGTCAGCTTGTCGTCACCGCCCGCCAGATCGATGTGATCGGCCGTGAACGAAGCGCCGAGTGTGATCAGATCGGCGCCCGACCCGCCGATCAGCGTCTCGACATTCGCCACCGTCAGGGTGTTGGCGGGCGTATCGAACAGCGTCAGGCTGTCGGTGCCGGCGCCCAGATCGGCCAGGCCGGCTACGGTCCGCGCCGCGAGAACCACTGAGTCGTTGCCGGCGCCGCCGACGATCGTCTCGATATTGGCGGCCGTGACAAGGTTGGTCGCTGAATTGCTCAGCGTGAGCTTGTCGACCCCGCCGCCCAGATCCACGAGGTTTCCGGTCGCGGCCGTTCCAAATCGGATGTTGTCGACGCCCAACCCGCCGACGATCGTGTCGATGTTGCTGACGGTCAGTGTGCCGCCCGCGCTGAAGGTGGTCAGGCTGTCGCCGCCGCCGCCGAGATCGTATGTGCCGCTGGGAAGGACACTCCCCACCGTCACCGTGTCGCCGCTGCCGGTGCCGCCCGTGATCGTCTCGACGGCCAGCACCGTGATGGTGCTACCCGAGGACGACAAGGTCAGTTGATCTGCGCCCGAACCCAGGTTGATGACCGCACCCGGGGCAGCGTCGGTCAGGATCACCGTATCGGCAGCAGCGGCACCGGTTATCGTTTCGACATTGACCGCGGTCAGCGTCGCCTTGGCGGCACCGAGCGTCACGCTGTCGGCGCCGGCACCGAGGTCGACGAAGCCGCCGGTAAACGTCCCCATGGTGACGACATCGCTGCCCGCGTTGCCGATCACGGTTTCGACGTTGCTGGCGATGAATACGTTCTTCGCGCTGCTGCCCAGCGTCACCATGTCGCTGCCAGCGCCGAGATCGATGTTGAAGCTGGCCGCCTGCCCGCCGATCACGACCTGATCGCTGCCGGCACCGCCGGTCAGCGTCTCGACATTGGTGGCGGTCAGGACGTTGTCGGCCGACGCAAAGAGGGTGACCTTGTCGCTTCCGCCGGCCAGATCGATCTGCAGGCCATTGGCAGCCGTACCCAGCCTCACCGTGTCGGCCGCCGCGGCGCCGAGAACGGTTTCCGTGTTGACGACGTTGACGACGCCGCCGGCGAGGATATTCAGCTGATCGTTGCCGGCACCCATGTCGACGGTGCCCGCGACCACGGTCGCCTTGAGCGCGGCAAAGTCATCCCCCGCGCCCGCCACAACCGTGTCGAACGAAGAAACCGTAATCGTGGTCGGTGTATCACCGATATTGATCATCGTTTATTTGCATACACGACAAAGCGTTAGCCGACCGTGAACCCACTCACGGAAAGCAAGGCCCGTTCCACGCAAAGCGCTGAGAACCCACCATCGCTAAATTAGGCGCAAATAAAACCCTGACGCAGTGATGGCGCGCAGGCATTTGACGGCCATAGATGGCCTACAAGCAGCGAATTGTAAGGATATAGAAATGAAGGATTTTTTCTTATTTAGCGTTGGAAAAAAGTTATAATTTTAATTTCACATGAGATAGACAAACCAGACCGCTTGCGGAAGCTCTAATGCACATGCCCGTACTGCATGCAGTTCTGCTCACCGGCCGAGTGCCTGTCCGGCCACCGGGTGACATCCGGCAATTTGTGCCGGCCTAACAATAAATGATTATACGATTTAGCCCCGCCTAACGGGGCTTGGCCAGCGCCTCGTAGTTGGCGCCATTCTTCTTGAGAATTTCGACCGACCCGAGTCCCTTGTACCGGGCCGCACGGCCGGCCTCTTCCTCGGACTCGAATGGCCCCACCAGGCGCCGCGACTCGCCGGCGAGCTCACGGCAGAAATATTCAGCCATCGGCGCGCTTCCCCAAGCAGCTTTTCTTTGGGTCAGCTTACGGCTGCGTCGCAGGAAACCCAGGTCAAATGCGTGAATAATGCATGCAGGAATTACAATCCGCGCATGCGCTTGAACGACGCCTGAACCAGTCGGTCCCCGACTGAAACGGGAACGATTTGATCTTCAGCCATATCGGCCGGCAGATGGGCTTTCAGCGGCATGAGCACCGTCTTCTCCGTCGGCGGTGCGCCGGTGACGAGTTCGATTCCAGGAAGCACGACCAACGTGCCGGTCATGTCGATGCTGCGGTCGGCGTTGCGCGTGAAGGTGCCGTCATACTTGCCGCCGCGCATGTCGAACCCGCGCAGCGTTCCATTTTCGAAGAGCAGCACACACAATCCCATGCCGGCGACGCCGACATACGTGACCGTATAGAACCCGTCATCCATGCGCCCCGTCTCCCATGCGCGTATCGTGCCGGCCGATCAGGCTGACGTCCCCACATCCGCAATCAAGCGCAAACCCAGCGCCCCCATCACCGTGCCCGCCAGGCGATCGATCCAGACCTTCCAGCGCGCATAGACGGCGCGCGGCCGTTCGGCGGAGACGATCACGGCAACGATCGCGTACCAACTCGTCTCCGTGGTCATGATGATCGGCGGGATGGCGACATACATCCATACGGGAACATGCTTGGGGAGCAGCGCCGCGAAGATGCTGCCGATCACCACCACCGCTTTGGGATTGCTCAGTTGCGTGGCCAGCGCGAGAGCGAAACTGCGCGAGAGGCCCGCAGCGCCACGGCGTCCGGTATCGGCGACCACCAATGGCGTCTTCGCGCCGCGCCACAGACGGTAGGAGAGATAGAGCAGATAGCATCCGCCCGCGACCTTGAAACCGATATAGAGCCAGGTGACCTGCATCAGCACCGCACGCAGGCCGAGCAGTGCCAACGTCGCCAGAATCACGGCACCAAGGCCCATGCCGAAGGCCGCCGCAACCCCGTCGCCACGTGAATGGGCCAGCGAGGTCCGCACCACGAAAACGAAGCTGGGCCCGGGACTGATGGCGCCGATGATCATGGCGCCTGTAATGCTCAACAACGCAACAACCGGGTCCACGTCACCCTCCAGAAAACATGCATCGCAATAAACGTTTGGGGCGCGGAGTATGACATAGCCATGAGGGCGAATCCCCTCCTCCTTGCCAACCGGCTGGCCTTCCGCGATCATCGCCCGATCATGCCCGATGACCGGTACCCCCAGCGCCCGATCGACCGTCTGCTGGCCATCATGGCGCGGCTGCGCGCGCCCGATGGCGGCTGCCCTTGGGATCTCGAACAGACCTACGCGACCATCGCGCCGCATACGATCGAAGAGGCCTATGAAGTCGCCGAGGCGATCGAGGCCGGCGACCTTCCCGCGCTGAAAGACGAATTGGGCGATCTTCTGTTCCAGGTCGTGTTCTACGCGCAGATG
>CAZNZI010000825.1:0-3523 GCA_964577475.1 uncultured Rhodospirillaceae bacterium | reverse complement strand
GGTGACATGGTTCAGCAGACGGCTCCGCATTGTCATGCGCCGATGCATCCGGCTGCGCCCGTGCCAACGGCCGTACCCCATCCCGGATTGCCTCTGGCGATCATCAAGGGCGAAGCAACCGTGATGATCAGCAATATGCCGTCAGCACGGACGACCGATCAGACAGCACCCTGCATGCTGCCCGGCTGCGGTCCGGGCGGCCCGGCGATGCTGGGTCCAGGCTCGACCTCCGTCATGATCGGATAGATGCCTGCGGCCCGAGTCTGCGAACAGTCGCTGCACACCTCCTTCGTCGCGCCGATCCCGAGCCCCACGGGTCAGATCCTGCCGCCCGGCTGTCCGACGGTGATGATCGGGGGTTAGGGATGCGGCTTTCGCATCTCGAGGCGTTCCGTCCCGTCTGCCTGCATTGCCGCCAGACCAAGGGTGCCGAGAACCTGCTCGCGCTGACCTGGTCGGATGGCGAAACCGGCGGCCACATCCTTTGGGGCATCCTCGGCTGCGCGGTCTGCGGTATGGAATACCCGATCGTCGACGGCGTGCCCTTCCTGGTCCCCGACCTGCGCGCCCATATCGGCTCTGCGCTTCATCTGCTGCTGGCCCGCGACGGCCTGCCGGCACCGATCGAAGCCTTGTTGGGCGACGCCGCCGGGCCGGGCAGCATGCTCGATTCGGTCCGGCAAAGCGTCTCGAGCTATGCCTGGGACCATTACGGCGATCGCGATCCCGATGAACCGCCAGGTCCCGCCAAGCCGGGCGCCGTGCTGCGTTGCCTCGAAGCGGGCCTCTCCCATCTGCCGCGGAAATCCGCCGCCCGGGTGATCGATCTCGGCTGCGGCCCGGGCCGGACCAGCTTCGCGCTGGCCGAGCGGACCGGCGGGCTGGTGCTGGGCATCGACCTGCACGTGCCGTTGATCCGCTTCGCCGCGCGCGTGTTGCGCAACGGACAGGTCGATTATCCGCGGCGGCGGATTGGGCTGGTCTATGACCGCCATGCCTTCCCGGTGGCTTTCCCTGACAGCGCCCGGGTCGATTTCTGGGCCGCCGACGCGGCTGCCCTGCCTTTGCCCGAAGGCCAGACCGATCTGGCCGTCGGTCTCAACCTGCTCGACTGCCTCGGCGCACCGGCCCAGGGCCTTACCTCCATAGGACGTGTCCTATGCGACGGCGCATCAGCAATTTTGGCGATGCCCTATGACTGGTCGGGTGGCACGACACCGGTGGAAAACTGGGTCGGCGGACACTCACAAAGAGGCCCCCATGGCGGCGCGGCCGAACCGCTGCTGCGCATGCTGCTCGAAGACGGCCCGGGATCGGCCTCGGCACTCAGCCTGGTTGCGGATGTGCCCGACGTACCGTGGCATGTGCGCATGCATGAACGGTCGATCATGCAGTATTCGAGTCACTTGGTGGTGGCGCGGCGGAAATCGCGCGTTTGATCGTGGCAAAAGTCTCGCGTCAATGGACACCGGGGCGCCCGATCTTTATTCTTACGGCCGGCAAGCGGGAATAATGGCCGGATGAAGCTCATTTTGACCATTTCGGACCCGGGCCAGGCGAAGGCCCGGATGGTCTCGCGCAGCCTCGAGAAAGGAAGTCTCACGATCGGCCGCGCGGCGCCCTCCGATTGGGTGATCGACGATCCCGAGCGCGTGTTGTCGAAGCAGCACTGCCGGATCGATGCCAAATCGGGCCGCTTCATCCTGACCGACACCAGCACCAACGGCGTCTATGTCAATGGCGCGAGCCAGCCGGTCGGCGAGGACAAGACCTCGATGCTCAGCGATGGCGACAGATTGCAACTGGGCGGCGTCGTCCTGTCGGTGGCCATCGACATGGATTCGGGGGCTTCGCGCGGTGCGCCGCTCCTGCCCGACGACATCTCCTTCGTCGACATGCTGGGCAAGGCCTATACACGCGACCCCGGTCCGATCGATGAACCGGGCAGCGCGCTGCCCAACGCGGTACTGGACGACTGGGCCTCGCCGAGCGCCCCCAGTATCGCCGACCGCGTGCCGATCCAGAACCAGGCCTTCAAACCGCCGCCGGTGCTCCAGGCTTCGCCCAAGAGCGCTTCGGCCGGTGGAATCCCCGACGACTGGCATATGGACGGCCCGGCCAAACCAGCGCTCAAGCCGCTCAACGGCGATCACGCCGCGGACCGCATCGGTGCACCCATGGCCGAAGCACGCAGCGGCAGCGAACGCGAATTCCGCGCCCTGGTTGCCGGGCTCGCCAGCCTGTCGGCGGGCAATGCCGCACTGCGCGCCGCGCTCGGCTGCTCTGTCGATTTCGCCTCGCCCGGAAGCCTGCTCACCACGGCGGATGCCAAGACCTTGCAGGCGGCGCTGGCGAGCGGCGACGGCACCGCCGTCACTGACGTGCTGGCGGGCGGGCTGGCACATCAGACGGCACTTCTGACGGGGCTACGCACGGCGCTCGACAAACTGTCGGGCTCGGCGGCGATCGACTTCAAGAGTACCCTGGCGGCGACCTACCGGCAGGTTTTCGAAGCGGAAACGCGCAATATCGCGGCCCGAAAAAAATAGAAGAGCGACGGGGATGGATCAGGGGAACCGGAAACAATCATTTGCCGCGACGCTGAGCCGCCGGGCCGCCATCCTGCTGGCGACCAGCGCGCTAGCGGCCTGCGGCCTCTTCGGTAAGAAGGAAGAGGAAAAGAAGCCCGAACCGAAGGAAGCGGCGATGAAGCCGCCGCCGGACGCGAAGCTCCAGATCACCGCCGCCGCCTCGCCGCTCGTCAATCCCGATCTCGACGGCCGCCCCTCACCTGTGGTGGTGCGTTTCTACCAGCTGAGCGGGAACGAGGCCTTCAACGGGGCCGACTTCGCCACCCTCTACGAGAACGACGAGAAAGCGCTGGGCAAAACCATGCTGGGCAAGCTCGAGGTGATCCTGCCGCCGGGCGGAATCCAGGTGTTCAGCATCACGAAAGTGAACCCCGAAACCACCTTCATCGGGGCGGTAGTCGGGTTCCGCAAATTCGACGGGGCGAAATGGCGGGCCGTCTTCGCCATGCAAGGCAAGGATGTGACAAAAATCCGCTGCGATATCAATCGCTTGGAAGTCAAACTCAAGGAAGACGAAGACTGAGTCCGGGCCCTTGCGAAAGTTGTCCACAGCCATGGACGGAATGGACCATTCCCGATAGCTTCTCGATGAGTTTTCAGGGGATGGAAATAGGGGGCGAAGTGGTTGTGCCCGCTATGCAAGTCGTCGACGCGGAGCGCCCGTAATGTCGTCCGACAATAAGGTGATTTGGTCTGAGGGGATGTTCATCCGCGCTCAGCATTTCCAGCAGGAAGCGCATTACCTCGAACGCCTTATCCGCCAACGCAGTGCCGGACTCCGTCCCTTCGGCTGGGGTTTCAGCCAACTGGAGATCAATCGCGAACTGCTGGCCACAGGCCGCTTCGCGCTGACCAAGAGCCAGGGCATCTTCGCCGACGGCACGCCGTTCGCGCTGCCGGGCGACGACGACCACCCGACGCCGCTGCTGGTG
>CAZNZI010000824.1:0-5273 GCA_964577475.1 uncultured Rhodospirillaceae bacterium | reverse complement strand
GTTGCCACCGAACACGACGCCGATCAGGCGATGGCCGTCGCGCTTGGCCGAAGCGACGAGATTGAACCCCGACGAGGCGATATAGCCGGTCTTGATTCCGTCTGCGCCCGGATAGTTGCCAAGCAGGTGATTGTGGGTGTTGATCACCATGCCGTTGAACTCGAACTCGCGCGTCGCGAAGTAGTGATATTCCTTCGCATGATTCTTGATCAGCGCGCGGGCGAGCACAGCCATGTCGCGCGGCGTGCTCCATTGTCCCTGGATCGGCAGGCCCGACGCATTGCGGAACACCGTTTTCTTCATGCCCAAGGCGCGGGCCTTGAGTGTCATCTGCGCGGCGAAAGCCGGTTCGTTGCCGCCGAGAAATTCCGCGATCACCACCGCTACGTCATTCGCCGACTTGGTGACGAGGGCAAGAATGCCTTGTTCGACCGAAATGCTCTGGCCGGGGCTCAGACCCAGCTTCGAGGGCGATTGCCGCGAGGCGTGCGCCGATACTTTCATCGAATCGCTGAGATGGACGCGGCCCTTTTCGAGCGCGTCGAACAGCAGATAGAGCGTCATGATCTTGGTCAGCGACGCCGGATGATTCTGCACATCAGCATTGGCGGCACGCATCACCGCGCCCGTGTCGCCGTCGACCAGGATCGACCCATGGGTCCGCGCTTCGGCGGGCGAAATGCCGATCAGAGCCACGGCGGAAATGGCGGCAAGGATTGAAATGGTAAGGCGGCGGAAGGCCGCGATGGTCGAGAGGCTATGCGTTGTACGGCTGGTCAATGTCCACATATCCTTTGGCTCAGCCGGCCCCCTGAATGAAACAATTGGAAATAACATATTTAAACCATATTCCATTGTCCAGAGTCTGATTGGAATCAGCCTCTTGCACGCTTACTCTCACGGGGATTCGAGCGCCGGCTCGTAGGGACGAGGACGTGAAGACCGTGAACTGGATTCGCTGGGTGGGCCTTTTAGCGCTGGCCTCTGTCGCGTCCTGCTCTTATGGGGCCGGCGACATCACCAATCCGTTAACACGCAAGTTCGAATGGTTCTCTTTTCTGGCCGGCGACGATATGCGCGCCGTTTGCGCGCCCCCGGCACCCGAGCGGTTCCGGCTGATCTACAACGGCATCTGGAAAGAGCAGGTGCGCATCTACGAATTGGGCGCGAGCGGACCGCAGCGGCTTGACGCCCATGTGATCGGCCCCGGCAATGTCACACTTCTATCGGTCGGCGATCCATTGGCCCCATGGCGCGGCACGAATGCGTCGGTACTCCTCTCGAACGAACAATACGGTGCGCTGACGCGCGCCATCGCCGAGAGCGGCAGCTATGTCTCGCCGCAGAGCACCCTCACCCTCGCCTCGACCGACTTCTATTGGGTCGCGGCCTCCTGCCATGCGGGTGTCTTCCACCTGACCGCCTGGCGGTACCCTTCATCGGGGTTCGCCGGCCTCAAATTCCCGCAGTGGCTGAACGGGCTCGACCGCACGGGGATACCCTTCAATCCACCCCGCCCCTGGACCGAGGTGACATCCGCTCCTCTGGGCAGCGCCGACAACCCGGCCCGCGGACCTGCCAATGCGACCAATTGGACGGTCGGGATCAAACAGGACCAGCTTATCGATCACATTGCTTTCTAAAGGTTTTTTGACAATTGAATGATTTTTGTTGCGGCGCACAAAAATCTCATTGACTCTCCGGATCTCCTCCTTCATATAACCCTTGCTGCAATGCAACATGCGTCGCGCGTCTTGTGACTGCGGCGCTTACCGGGTGCGGCTGGGCTCTCCCGCAGCCCCCGCCCCGGGCCCCATTCGAACGTGATAGGAGACCGCCCATGTCAACCGCCAAGACCGCCAAATCCGCTTCGGCCGATACGGCGAAGAACTTCGAAGACGTCGTGTCCGTGCAGAAGGAGACCATCGAGACGGTCGTCCGTGCCGGTGCCGACGCCGCGACCAAGGGTGTGGACCGTGCCGTGGCCATGACCAAGGAACAGGTCGAAGCCGCCGTTAAGGCCGGCCAGATCGCCTTCAAGAACTACGAAGATATGCTTCAGTTCAGCAAAGAGAACGTCGAAGCCGCCGTGAAGTCCGGCAGCATCGTCGCGAAGGGCTTCCAGGACCTCTCGCAGTCGCTGGTCGTTTTCGCCCAGATGTCGATCGACGAGCAGGTTGCCGTCGGCAAGGCCATGATCGGCGCCAAGTCGATCAAGGAAGTGATGGACCTCTCCTCGGCGATTGCGAAGTCGAACTTCGACAAGTTCATGAGCGAAGGCTCCAAGCTGTCCCAGGTTTCGACCAAGCTCGCGGAAGAGGCGATCTCGCCGCTGACCGCCCGCGTCTCCGCGGCCACGGAAAAGTTTTTCAAGGCGGCGTGATACCGATCACTGGGATCGATCCTCCGGATCGATTTCGGGGCTGAATAGCCCTCCTCAGGGTGTGACAAAATGGAAAGGCCGGATGGGATATCCCATCCGGCCTTTTCTTTTCATCTTTCGTTTCATCCCGGGCAAATGGCGGAGATGCCATCCGCCACAATTTGCCTACCTAAAATGTCTCAGTCGGGGCTTTCCTACCCCCGCCCGACTGCCTATCATATGTAGTGTAAGGCGGTCTTAAAGCACCCTATTTCGGCCCGGGATCATGAGCGACAACGGCAATCAAAAGTCTGGCGGCAACGGCGGCGACGACAACAATCCGCAGACGGGCGTCGTCATCAAGACACGGCCGAAGACCAAACGGCCGTCCATGTACAAAGTCCTGATGCTGAACGACGACTACACGCCGATGGAGTTCGTCGTCCACGTGCTCGAGCGCTTCTTTCAGAAGACGCGGGAAGAGGCAACCCGCATCATGCTCCACGTGCATCGCCGGGGTGTCGGTGTGTGCGGCATCTACACATACGAGGTCGCCGAGACCAAAGTAACTCAGGTGATGGATCTGGCCCGCCAGAACCAGCACCCATTGCAATGCACGATAGAAAAGGAATAGAGCGCCATGCTGTCGCGGAACCTCGAACAGAGCCTCCACCGCGCCCTTGGCCTAGCATCCAAGCGCAGACACGAATACGCGACCCTCGAACATCTGCTGCTCTCGCTGACCGAAGACCAGGACGCCGTCGCCGTTTTGCGGGCGTGCAATATCGACCTCGCCCGCCTGCGCCGAGATCTCACTGAATTCGTCGATACCTCGCTCGCCGAGCTCGCGTCCTCCGCCGCCACCGACCCGAAGCCGACTGCCGGCTTCCAGCGCGTGGTGCAGCGGGCTGCCATCCACGTCCAGTCGTCGGGCCGCGAGGAAGTGACCGGCGCGAATGTGGTCGTCGCCCTTTTCTCCGAGCGCGAGTCGCACGCCGTCTATTTCCTTCAGCTCCAGGATATGACACGCCTCGACGCGGTCAATTACATCTCGCATGGCATCGCCAAGGCACCCGGCCGCGGCCAGAGCCGCCCGGTTCACGGCGCCGACGAAGACACCAAGAACAGCGAAAACGGCGCGAAGAAGGGCCAGGAGGCGCTGTCTGCCTACTGCGTCAACCTCAACCGCAAGGCCGCCCAGGGCAAGATCGACCCGCTGATCGGCCGCGAGCCCGAGATCGAGCGCACGATCCAGATACTCTGCCGCCGTTCGAAGAACAACCCGCTCTATGTGGGCGATCCGGGCGTCGGCAAGACCGCCATCGCCGAGGGCCTGGCCCGCCGCATCGTCAAAGGCGAGGTGCCGGAAGTCCTCAAGAACGCAACCATCTTCTCGCTCGACATGGGCGCGCTGCTGGCCGGCACGCGCTATCGCGGCGACTTCGAGGAACGTCTGAAGGCCGTCGTCTCCGAGCTCGAATCGCTCGAAGGCGCGGTGCTGTTCATCGACGAGATCCATACCGTAATCGGCGCTGGCGCCACCTCGGGCGGCTCGATGGACGCCTCGAACCTGCTGAAGCCGGCCCTGGCCTCGGGCTCGCTCCGCTGCATCGGCTCGACCACCTACAAGGAATTCCGGGTCCATTTCGAGAAGGACCGCGCCCTGGTGCGGCGCTTCCAGAAGATCGACGTCAACGAGCCGTCGGTCGAGGACACGATCAAGATCCTGCACGGGCTGAAGCCCTACTACGACTCGCATCACCGCGTGCGCTACACCAACGAAGCGATCCGTTCGGCGGTGGAACTCTCGTCGCGCTATATCGGCGACCGCAAGCTACCGGATAAGGCGATCGACGTGATCGACGAAGTCGGTGCGGCGCGCATGCTCCTGCCCGAGTCGAAGCGCCGCAAGACGGTGACGGTGAAGGACGTCGAGGAGATCGTCGCCAAGATCGCGCGCATTCCTCCCAAGTCGGTCTCGACCAACGACATGGAAGTCCTGCGCACGCTCGAGCGCGACCTCAAGACGATGGTGTTCGGCCAGGACAAGGCGATCGAGTCGCTCGCCTCGGCGATCAAGCTCGCCCGTGCCGGCCTGCGCGAACCGGAGAAGCCGATCGGCTCCTACCTGTTCTCGGGCCCGACCGGCGTCGGCAAGACCGAAGTCGCCCGCCAGCTCGCCCGCGTGCTGGGAATCGAGATCACGCGCTTCGACATGTCGGAATACATGGAACGCCACTCGGTCTCGCGCCTGATCGGCGCCCCGCCCGGCTATGTCGGCTTCGACCAGGGCGGTCTGCTGACCGACGCGATCGATCAGCATCCGCATTGCGTGTTGCTGCTCGACGAAATCGAGAAGGCGCACCCGGATCTGTTCAACATCCTTCTGCAGGTGATGGATCACGGAAAGCTGACCGACCACAACGGCAAGTCGGTCGATTTCCGCAACGTCATCCTGATCATGACCACCAATGCGGGCGCCGCCGATCTGACCAAGGCCGCCATCGGCTTCGGCCGTGAGACGCGCGAGGGCGACGACAAGGAGGCGATCGAACGCATGTTCACGCCCGAGTTCCGCAACCGCCTCGACGCGGTGATCCCCTTCGCGGCGCTGTCGCCGGAAGTGGTGTCGCGCGTGGTCGAGAAGTTCGTCATGCAGCTCGAGACCCAGCTCGGCGACCGCAATGTCGAGATCGTGCTCAGCGATGCCGCGCGCAATTGGCTGGCCGAGAAGGGCTACGACCGGCTCTATGGCGCGCGGCCGCTGTCCCGAGTCATCCAGGAGCACATCAAGCGCCCGCTGGCCGAAGAGCTTCTGTTCGGCAAACTGGCCAAGGGCGGCGTGGTCAAGATCGACGTGGCCGAGGGCAAGCTTACCTTCGATTTCGCAGAGGGCAACTCGACCGCGCCG
>CAZNZI010000823.1:0-8415 GCA_964577475.1 uncultured Rhodospirillaceae bacterium | reverse complement strand
CGGCTGGACAACACCAAGCTGGTCGCCTTCCTGGGCGGTGAGCCGCACACCCATCTGGACGAGGCCGTGCGTCAGACCTTGGAAGATCTGGGCTGCCTCAAGGCGATGGAAAAACCGGTGACGACGATCCAAGCAATGAAGCTCGCGTGACCAAATGGTCATGGCGCGCCCCTTGCCAAGGGCCCCGGATACCCATAGGTTCCGGGGCCACGGGGCGTAGCTCAGCCTGGTAGAGCGCTAGCTTTGGGAGCTAGAAGCCGCGAGTTCGAATCCCGCCGCCCCGACCATTTTCGCCCTTACGCACCCACCGCCGTGATCGAGACCTCAAGGGCGATTTCCACCGCCCTGGTCACGGTCGCCAAATCCATTGAGGCCAGATCGGCGCGCTGGTGCAATTCCAGCTTCGCCTCACGGCGCAGATCGCCCAGCAGATCGGCTACCTGTTGCGGCAAGTAGGGCAGATGGATGAAACCGGCCAGCGTCTTCCGGTTCCGCGCCTGCAACCCGTCCAGCATCGTGAACAGGCAGGCGTTGCAGAGAAAGCTGCCTGCCGTATTCGAAAGCCGCGCTGGAATGCCCGCATCGAGTACCGCCTGCTCGATCCGCCGCACGGGCAGCGTCACAGCTAAGGCCGGCGCGCCATTGGGGCCGACCGGCTGATCGACCGCCAGCGCCCCATCGTTATCGGGAATCTCGAAGTCGGTCAGGTTGACGCCGAAACGCTCGATCCGGATCACCGTCTCGCCTGGCCACAGACCGAGACTGATCACAACCATGGGGTCGAGTGTATCGAGGATCGTGTCGATCTGGCTCTTGAGCCCACGCAGCGAGACGGGCAGCAGCCGTGCTTCGATCTCGGTGCCGCCGATGCGTTTTCCGGCCAAGGCACGGGCCACTTCGCTGGCCGGATTGAGGCCCCGGCCGCCATAGGGCTCGAAACCTGTGATCAGCGCGCACCCTCTGGCCATGCCGTTCCTGCCCTTATCCGAAACTGTTGCCGCCATCATAATTCCATCGCCTGCTGGCGGGCAGGTGCTTGTTTTTCGGCCCTTCTACGGCTAAAAGTTGCGGAGTTTCGGGGATACCCGACCGGCTTCCAGAGGTAGAACAGCCATGGCCGATGTGCGCATTTTCCGTCCCGCCAAGACCCCGATGCAGTCGGGCCGCGCCAAGACCAATGAATGGTTGCTGGAATTCACCCCGCTCGATCGCGAAGATCCCGATCCGTTGATGGGCTGGGCCGGCTCGCGGGACACGCTCAACCAGGTTCGTTTGTTTTTTCCCACCAAGGAAGAAGCCGTCGCCTTCGCCCAACGCGAAGGCCACACCTACACCGTGGTGGACGAACGCCCGCACACGGCGCCGAAGCCGAAGAGCTATTCCGACAACTTCAAGTTCGACAGAGTTCAGTAAGCGGAACCGCGCGCTTCGTCTCCCGGGGCGCGCGTGATCATTGCGCGCCCTTAGCTCAGATGGATAGAGCAACCGCCTTCTAAGCGGTAGGTCGTGGGTTCGAATCCCGCAGGGCGCGCCACTCTCTCGGTATTAGGGCGCAAACGCCACATAACGCACCTCGGGGTAATTCCTTCGCGGGCTTGGGCCAAGTGATTCTTATAGAAGGAGTCTGTTCCGCACTTGAACCCATAGGGCTTGGCGGGGCCAACGAGTCGGGCGGGGAGCCCTCGGGTAGCACAAGAGGATAGCCAAGCCGGTCAACTCGGTGCCCATTGTCGGAGACGATGCTCGCCGGCTTGCGGCGCAGTGCGACTACGGCGTTCAGTTCGCGCGTCGCGCGCAGTCCGAAGAGCGACGTATCGATTACCTGGGCCAAGCATTCGCGTGTGTAGTCGCCGATGGCGGTGAAGATTCCCTGTTCCCCGGTGAACCTGGCACGCTTCATCGTCCGTCTCCTTCGTTGACGGACTCCACCTCATCCTCGAGGAGTTCTCGGGGCTCAGGCTGCACCGCCCCTGTGGCCTCTGGCCAAGCTTGGCGCAGCGGCGGCGTTTCCGAGGCAGCCCATAGAGGGCGATCGCTGCGCGACGACGCCAGCAATGGAAAAAGTATCAAGGCAGGGTTGATCCAGCCCGCCTCGCATTCATTAATGAGACGCCTGCTTTGGCGGGAGTAGGCTCTGGGTGAAGATTGGTGCGTTTCGCGGCCGGGCCCGCGTACCCAAATTGGCCGCTCGCCATCACCTAATTCATTGATGCAGTTGTCAAATAAGGCGGCTTCTCAAGCTGCGGAGAATGGCTGATTTCCCTTCTTCAGGAGACATGCCGTCTAAATCGATTTCCGTGAGGCGGATCGTGCCGTCTGCGCAAGCTACGACTGGATCGCCCTCTGCGCCGAAACAGACTTGCCCTGGAACGGCGAGAAACGCACCGGGATGCTGGAAGGGGATGGCTCGCCAAATCGTGACCTTCCGTTCACCTTCGAGAGAAGTAAATGCTCCTGCGAACGGTCTCGATGACGCCCGGATCATGCGCAGGATTTGTTGGCTCGTCCACGTCCATTGAATTCTGGAATCCTCTGGCCGCCTGGGATAGGCGCGCAGTGAAGCATCAGGGTCGCTGCTCTGCGGCTCTGGAGGGAGGGAGCCGTCTTTCAGTCCTTCTGCTGCGGTAACGAGCATCTCGGGAATCCGGATGTCGAGCCATTCGTAGATATCGCCGATATACGTGCTGTTATCTATTGTCATGCGATCGCGGAGCACAACGGGGCCCGCATCGAGCTGTGGCGCCATAAGATGAATGCAGAGGCCGACAAATTGCTCGCCGGCCAGGATCGCCCAGTTCGGGCAAGCATTGCCGCGGAATCGAGGCAGATCTCCTGCATGCGCGTTCAGTACACCAAGCGGAAAAACATCGAGCACCGGTTTCTGGATGATCGTCAGCCAGTTGATTGAGAGCGCCAGGTCGCACTTATAGGACGCCAATCTGTCGCGATTTTGCGCCGTGTTAATTTTCGTTTCGTTGACAAATTCCGCGTCGATCTCTTTGGCCAATGACTGAAAATCATTTTCGGTGGCGTTGTAAAATGATTCAGCCGCACAAGTCCAAATCACCGGGATTTGGTGACCGCGGCGATGCATCTGCTTTGCCGCTTCGAGAAGGATATTGGTTCGACCGATAATGGCTACGCGCAAGACATCACCCTGTGGCCTAGAACTGCCAAATTTGAAATCGTGTGAAATGCGCCGGAGGAGCGGCTCTGCAGCAGTCGCTCCAGGAACGTCCGTGTCCCTTCGCCGGGATGGACGAATGGTGCGCAGTCGGCTTGAGTGGCCGATTGCAAAGGCCGATTGCCGAGCGCCACTTTCAAGCGGGAATATTGGTCTATCGAGGCCATATTCAGAGCGACGTGGATCGGATGGAAGTCGTAGATGCACAACCCTTCGCTTTCGCTGACCGAAGAGCTCCAATCCCAGTCAGGCCAAATGGCGGCTATGTCGTCTTCCCAAAAATAGGGGAGGCGGATAAGGCCGCGCATGTCCTGGAGTAAATGATGCTGGAAGGCCTTGAGTCCGGTGACAAAGGGCATCAGCAGCGAAACATCGACAGCAACGTCCGTTTGTCTTTCGACAAATTGCAGCATTGGCGTGGATTGCACGAGCGAATGCGTACGCATCGACTTGGCCTCTGGCACGAAGCTAAGTACAGTCTCGAAAACTGCCGCGGTCGTGCTCCCGTGTGTCGAGTTCGGAAGTAGATTTGGGTGGATGCCAAGTTCAATCGACGGCTGGCCTCGCAAATCGCCAAGGATGTCGGACTGATGGGTGACGAAGAACGTTGCAGGCGCGTCGGCACGCCGGCACAAGTCAGCGCAGAGCGCTATCGTCCAATCCGGTGCCCAATCGATGTCGAAAGTTATGGCACGCATGTAGAGACTGTCTCAACGAACGGTGCTGTCCCGGTAGAGGACTTGCTGACGTTGGCTCGTTGAGCCGCTACTGCAATCCCTCGCTCACGTCTTCAACCTAGCATGAGGGGGCGCTATTTCCAAATCACGCCGGCCGTACCTGCAACGGCCGTATCCGCGAGGGTTGTGGCGGGAACAGCAGTGCGATTCCGGCGGCGCCCAAAGCGACGACACACGAGCCGACATAGAGCCAAGTGTAGGCGTGGGTGGTGTCATAGATCCAGCCGCCCACCAGCGGACCAGCCGCCATGCCGAGGCTCGAGACCATCGTTGCAGCGCCGAGGATCGAGCCCATGATGCGTCCGTCGAAATATTCGCGCGCCAGCACCGCGTAGAGCGGCATCACGCCGCCGTAAGCCGCGCCGAAAATGATGGCGACACCGTAGAACTCGGCCAAGTTGCCCGCGGCAAGATAGACGGCGATTGCGATCGCCTGCACGAGCAAGCCTGTCACCAGTACCGGCTTCACGCCGAAGCGGTCGGCGGTTACACCCAACAGCAAACGGCCGCCGAGACCTGCCAAGCCCTCGACGCTGTAAATGGTCACCGCTGCCATGGGTGCGATGCCGCAGCCGATCGCGTAGCTGACGGTGTGAAAGATCGGGCCCGAATGGGCAGCGCAACAGGCACCGAAGGTGAGCGCAAGCACGATGAATTGCGGGGTGCGGAATGCGCTCCTGAGCGACGGCGGCGCGCTGTTGGCGGCCGTCTGCGGTCCACCCGCAGTGGCGGCCGTAGCTTTGGGCTGGCGCACCAGGAACGACGCGGGGATCAGCAGAATCCAGGCGCCGATGCCGATGATCAGCATTGCGGTCTGCCAGTCGTAGGTTGAGATCAGCCAGCGGGCGAAGGGCGAGATGGTCATCGGCGCGACGCCGACGCCAGCCGAGACGAGCGATACGGCCAAGCTTCGCTGCGCGTCGAACCAGCGCATGGTGGTGGCGATCATCGGTGCGAAGAACGTGCCGGCGGCCAAGCCGATAATGATGCCGAATAGAAGCTGGAATTCGAGAAGGGACGTGGCATGGCTGGCCAAAACCAAGGCGAGGCCGAGTAGAGTCGAGCCGATCAACACTACGATGCGAGTACCGAAACGGTCGCTGACCGTACCCCACAGGAAACCGGCGAATCCCATCGTGATGAAGTCGAGTGTCATGGCGCTCGAAATACCGGCCCGCGACCAACCGGTCGTTTCCGCCATCGGCGCCAGGAATACGGCCAACGAGAACATGGCGCCGATGGCCACACAGGTCATCAGCGCGCCGACCGCAACAATCACCCACCGGTAAGTTCTATTCATGTCATCCATCCCCGCGCTTCGCATTCGTACGACGGAACTGCCGTTCTCATCTCCAGACGTTTGATCTCGTCAAAAAGATTCCCAGGCCTCAAATATTTTTCTCGCACCAACGCGCTTAATGTTATATGTTGATATCAACATACTTGAATCTTATTGATACCGCCGAAGGGATGCCATGTCAACCGCGAGCAGGGTGCCGTTCGCTACGACGATCGACGTACGCGATACCTGCTATTGCTTGCACTTGCAGCGCGCCGCACGGATGACGGCGCGCCGTTACGACGAAGCGCTGCGGCCTTTCGGCCTGACCAACGGTCAATTCTCGATGCTGATGGCGCTCAACACACCCGAGCCCACGACCATGAACCGCGTCTCGACGCTGCTCGGCATGGACCGCACCACATTGACGGCGGCGCTGAAGCCGCTCGAGCGGCGGGGCTTGGCCGAAGTTCACGTCAATCCCGACGATAAGCGCGGCCGCAAACTGATCCTGACGGCGTCCGGCCACGATCTTCTCCTCGCGGCGCTCGCTACCTGGAAGAGGATGCAGAAAGAGACCGACCAGATCGTCGGCGCAACAAAGCCTGATCGCTTGCGCGATGACCTAAGGGCGCTGGGACAGGACCCTTAGGCCGTCCGTTTGCTGCGGTCACATGGGCGCGATACAGTGAAGCGTGCGCCCTTGGTCCCGCCGCTCTTTCCTCGCTTCGTCTCTCGCTCTCGCTGCGAGCGGATGCACCCGGGCGCCACCGCGGCAATTGCCCATATCCAGGCCGCTTCCCCCTCTCGAAACCCGCGCACCCTTGCGTGACCTCGCCGCCGCGCACGATTTCGTTTACGGCGCGGCGGTGGCGAACATCTATCTCGATAACGACCCCGATTTCGCCTACGCGTTTTCGCGCGAATGCAACATGCTGGTGCCGGAATGGGAGGCAAACTGGGCCACCGTGCAGCCGCAGCCGGGACTCTTCGTCTTTTCGGGCGCCAATCGCCTGGCGGCTTTTGCCCTCGATCATCATCAAGTGTTCCGAGGGCATATTCTTGTCTGGCATCTCTTCAATCCGAGTTGGCTTCCCGGCGCGCTCAAGACCGATGATCCAAGCCGTGTACTCGAAGCGCATGTGCGCCGCGTGGTCGAGCAGTATCGCGGCGCAGCGTGGGCCTGGGATGTGGTCAACGAAGCGGTCGAGCCGAAGGATGGCCGCGCCGACGGGTTGCGTCGTTCGATTTGGCTGGATGCGATCGGGCCCGGTTATATCGATCTCGCGTTTCGAATCGCGCGTGCAGCCGATCCGGCCGCGAAGCTGCTTTACAACGAATATGGACTCGACCATGCCGACTTCGAAAGCCAGCGTAAGCGAATCGCCGTGCTCGATCTTTTGCGCGGATTGAAGGCGCGCAATGTACCCGTCGACGGGTTGGGATTGCAGGCGCATCTCTGGGCGGGGAAGCCATTCGATGGCACTGGGCTCCGCCGCTTCATTCGCGATGTTGCCGCGCTCGGTCTCGAAGTCCATATCACGGAACTCGATGTCGCCGATAAGGCGCTGCCCGATGATGGAATACGCGACATGATGGTCGCGCGGCTGGTGAGCGATTATCTTGCCGCCGCATTGGCTGAACCGGTGGTGAAGAGCCTGATCACCTGGGGGCTGTCGGACCGATATTCCTGGCTGAACACACCCGCCGCCTCCTTTGCCAAGCGGAACGACGATGCACCGGTGCGGGGCTTGCCGCTTGACGCCACCTATCACCGCAAACCGATGTGGACCGCAATTGCCGATGCGCTCCAGGCACGGAGCGTCGTCGGTTAGTCGATTGGATACAATTATTCTGGACGGCGCCACGCGGATTCGCCAAGGATAGGCGGCCGGGTTTGAGATCAAACCATTCGCCCGGCATGGTGGGAGTCGGGCGGCATGCGCACGCAGGTGGGGATCGTTGGGGCGGGGCCGTCTGGTCTGTTGCTGTCGCAGCTTCTGCATCTCCAAGGTATCGAATCCGTCGTCCTCGAGCACCGCAGCCAGGAGTATGTGCTGAGCCGCATCCGCGCCGGCGTGCTCGAGCAGGGCACGGTCGCGATGCTGGAAAAGGCTGGCGTTGGCGCGCGCATGCGTCGCGAGGGCCTGGTGCATGAGGGCATCGAGATCGCCTTCAAGGGTGAGCGCCATCGCGTGCATTTCCAATCGCTGGTCGGGTCGAGCGTGATGATCTACGGCCAGACCGAGGTGACGCGCGATTTGATGGATGCGCGCGCGGCGGCCGGCGGCAAGGTTTTGTACGAGGCCGAAGCGATCGGCATCGAGGGCGTCGATACGGACGCGCCACGCATCCGCTATCGCCACGAGGGGCAAGAGAAGACGCTCGATTGCGATTTCATAGCCGGTTGCGATGGCTATCATGGCGTCTGCCGTCGCAGCGTGCCGGCGAGCGCGATCAAAACTTATGAGCGCGTATATCCTTTCGGATGGCTAGGTATTCTCTCGCGCACTGTGCCGGTATCGCACGAACTAATCTATGCGCGGCACGACAATGGGTTCGCGTTGGCCAGTATGCGGTCGCCGACCTTGAGCCGCTACTACATCCAATGCGCGGCCGACGAAGACCTCACTAAATGGCCTGACGAAAAAATCTGGGATGAGCTCGCGGTGCGCTTCGGCCCCGAAGCTGCGGCGCAGATGGAACGCGGGCCATCAATCGAGAAGAGCGTTGCGCCGCTGCGCAGCTTCGTCGCGACGCCGATGCGTTTCGGCCGCATGTTCCTGGCCGGCGATGCCGCGCATATCGTGCCGCCGACGGGCGCGAAGGGACTTAATCTCGCGGCGTCGGACGTGCACTATCTGTGGGGCGGGCTGGTTGAACACTACAAGCACAAGAGCTCGCGCGGTCTCGACACCTATTCCGACACTTGCCTGCGCCGTATCTGGAAGGCGGAGCGGTTTTCGTGGTGGATGACGGGGCTGCTGCACCGTTTCCCCGAGACCGGCGAGTTCGGCGCAATGATGCAACTCGCCGAACTCGACTATCTCTCGGGATCGAAATCTGCCCAGGCGGCGCTGGCCGAGAACTACGTCGGCCTGCCGCTTTAAACGCGCTCGATCGCGACGGCCAGCCCCTGACCGACACCGACGCAGAGCGTTGCTAGGCCGCGCTTGCCGCCTTCTTGTTCGAGCCGATGTGTGAGCGTCATCGCG
>CAZNZI010000822.1:0-4289 GCA_964577475.1 uncultured Rhodospirillaceae bacterium | reverse complement strand
AGCCTCTGGCGGACGGTGTTGATATGAACGCCGAGATGATCCGCCGTGCGCGCGATGTTGTATTGGCTGTCGAAGAAGCACAGCAGGGTCTGCTTCAGGTTGGTCTTCTGGTTGGGATCGCGCTCCTCGATCGGCAGCAGGATCGATTCGACATAGCGGACGATGCGGGCTGCATCGCCCGATTCGAAGATCTTGGCGAACAGATTGACCTGGGCCTGCTCGATCAGCTTGGTGAGGCGCTTCATCTTCCTCAAGACACGAAAGGTCTGCTCGATCCGCGCGTAGTGGACCGAGGTCTGGGTCAGGTCGGAGAACGGGTCGGATACGATGCCGCCGATCTCCCAGCCCTTGCGGCGGCGCTGGAGATTCTGGATGAAGGCGTGGATGTGCTTCTCGAGACCGATGGCCAGATAGGCATCGTCCACCAGATCGACCAGCAGATTGATGCGCGCCGCCGCCGTGCGGACCGCCGCCGTCTGCGAAGTGCGGTCAAGGCCCGAGATGGCGAACAAGACCATCATTACCGGCTGGTCGGTGTTGACCCCCAGACGGTCGCGGACGGCCGAGGTCACCGAATCGTCGGGCGGATTGACCAGGATGAGGTGGCGCAGAAGGGTGGACGACGCGACCAGCTTCTCCGTCTCGCGCTTCTCGCTCCACAGCTTGGCGATGGAAAGCGCGACCGTACTGCGCTCCAGGTTGCGGATGTCGATCTGGTCGAGTTCGCCCCAGTGGCAGATGACCAGGCTTTCGCCATGGCCCGCGCCGCCGTGCAGTGCCATGGCGCGGCTGTGCTCGTCGCCCACATCGAGCATGACGACCGACCGGCCGCTGAGCCTCGACTGCGAGATCGCCGTGACCAGAACCGCCGAGTCGATTTTGCCGTCCTTGAGGTCTTCCGCCAGCTTACCGCGATAGGCCGTCGAGGTGAACCGTTCGCGGACTGCCAGCGCCTCGTCATAGAGAAGGATCGCGCCGTCGATCTGGTTGGCCATCTGCTGGATGAACAGCGGCCAATCCGCACCCTTGGCCAGGAGCGACGTCATCTCGTCATGAGTCGAGGCCGAAGCGTCGACGCGCTGGATGTAGTCGATCAGCGCCTTGCGGTTGCGCTCCGCTTCGGCCAGCGCTTCGGACAGCATCTTGAAGGCCTGGGCGTTGCGCATCGCCACGCCGGCATGCAGCGCGAACGAGCCAAGCACGGAAATCTCCCGGCCCGAGAGTTTGCGCCGGTAGCGGTCGGCGACGAACAGGATGCCCTGGAGCTTGTTCTCCGAGAGAATCGGAAAACCGGCCAGCGACGCGATGCTCTCCGCCTTGAAGACACGGTCGAGCGCGGCCGAGTGGCGGAAACGGTGGTCGCCCAGGTAGTCCTGCGTGTCGAAGAAACTCTTCGAGTTCACGATCAGACTGACGGCGCCGTAGCCGACCCGTGCCGTCATCTCGGCAGTCGGCGGCGACAGGTGTCCTTCCGCGGTGACCGTGCGCAGGATGTTGCTTTCCTCGTCGAGCAAGGTCAGCCAGGCGACATTGGCGCCGACCAGGCTGCGCGCGCGGGTAACAATCGTCCGCAGCAGATCCTGGAGCGCGAGCGTGCTCGACAGGTCGTGGGTCGTGTCGATCAGCATGTTGAGCGCGCGTTCGGTGATTTCGCGGTCGCGGATGCCCTGGGCCAGCGCGTTCAGGTGAAGATGCAGCCGCTCGACGTCCTGCGCGCTGCCCGCGGACGGCGCGGCGCGCAGTGCCTCGATCATCTCCGCGATCTCCGCGTCGCGCGGACCCAGCGCGGTCTTTTCGAGCATGGCCGCAATCGTGGACAGAAGCTTGCCGGACACGCGATCCCCTCGAAGGCTTGCTTTGCGAATACTAACGCCGCCACGGCCCTGCCGGAAGGTGCCGCATGAACGGGCGATCCCTGAAATCCGGGCAGTTCACCCAGGAGAAGATCGTCTTCACCATCGCGGTTGCGATGTTCGTCGTCTTCTCGGTGGCGCTCAACGGCTTCCTGACCGCCGGAAACATCATTTCGCTGATCCAGAGCGTGTCGATCCTGGGCGTGCTGGGAATCGGCATGGCGCTGACCATCATCGGCCGGGGCATCGATCTTTCCATCGTGGCCAATATGGCGATCTCGGTCGCCTGGGTCCTGTCGCTCGCGAGCCAGAACGTCCCGCTGCCTGTCGCTCTGCTCTGCGGGCTCGCGCTCACCGTGGTGATCGGCCTGCTGAATGGCGTGCTGATCGCCTATGTCGAGATCCCGGCCATCTTCGCGACGCTCGCGATGGGTACGGCGGTCTATGGCTTCGGCCACTCGATGCTGGTCAACAGCGACGTGATCTTCCTGCCGAAGGCGGAGCCCTGGTTCAAGGCGATCGGCGGCAGCACGGTGCTGAGCGTGCCGAGCCCCGTGCTCTGGCTGGCGGCGCTCGGCATCCTCGCCTTTCTGTTCCTGCGCTTCACCCGGCCGGGCCGCTTCATCTTCGGTATGGGCGACAACCCGATTGCCGCGCGCATCGCCGGCATTCCGGTGCGGCCGATGATCGTCCTGCAATACGTGATCTCGTCCCTGATCGGCTTCGTCGCCGGAGTCATCACCGCGACCCTGGTCAATTCGATGAACACGCGCGTAGCCACCGGCACGCTGGTCTACGACGTGATCCTGGTGGTCGCGATCGGCGGCGTGGGCCTCAGCGGCGGCAAGGGCAGCATCCGCAACGTGATCGTCGGCACGCTGCTGATCGGCACCTTGTTCAACGGCATGACCATCATGGACGTGCCCTACACGCTGCAGAACATCGTCAAGAGCGTGATCCTGCTGATCGCCATCGTGACGGATTCGCTGCTGAACCCGCGCGACGAACAGACTTCGCAACAGGGGGATATTTGACGCGTCCCGCCGAGAAGCAGAACCAAGTCGTCAATAACAGGAGGAGATGTCATGACTCTGAGAACCACCATCCTCGCCGGGGCAGCGGCCCTCGGCATCGTCGGCCTGGCCGGCGCGGCACACGCCGACCATTTCGATGACGGTCAGTGGGGCCTGACCGCGAAGGCGCTGAAGGGCAAGACCGTCGCCTATGTGCCGATCTCGATGGGCTTCGACCTGGCGCAAGGCTGGGCCGCGTCGCTGCAGCATTCGGCCGACAAATGGGGCTTCAAGCTGGTGATCAACGATCCCAACTGGAGCGCCGCTGCCGGCGTGCAGGCGATCGGCCAGTTGCTGGCTCAGAAACCCGATGTGCTGGTGGTGCAGCCGCCGGATCCGCAATCCTATGCCAAGCTGATCAAGAAGGCGCTCGAACAGGGCACCAAGGTCGTCCAGATCAATATGGAATCCGTGACGCGCGGCGATGCCTATGTCGGTTCCGACTGGTATGACGTCGCGGCCACGGAAATGGATTTGTTGGAGAAGGCATGCGGCAAGGCCGCCGGCAAGAACGGCAAGATCGCCTTGATCCCGGGCATCCCCACCAACCCGGGCCAGATGGTCGGGACGCAAGCGATCAACGACAAGCTAAAGCAATACCCTGACCTGCAAGTGGTGGCCACCCAGGCCGCCGAGTACGACCCGACCAAGGCTCATGACGTGACTCTCACGATCCTGAAGCAGCATCCCGATCTCTGCGGTATCCCAGGCACCTGGGACGGCCAGGATGTCGGCACGGCTGCCGCGATCAAGGAAGCGGGCCTGGTCGGCAAGGTCTATCTCGTCACCTCCGGTGGCGGGCGCCAGGCCGCGGCCTGCGATTATATCGCCAACGGCAGCTACAGCGCCTATGTCAGCTATGACGGCAAAGGCCAGGGCCGCGACTTGACCAACTCGGTCGAGAAGCTGCTCCAGACCGATGCCAAGGCGGGTTCGCATCCCTTCGGCCTCTACAGTCCGCTGAAGATCATCACCAAAGAGACGATGAGCCCCGGCTCCTGCTGGACGATGGAAGACATCAAGGCCAACGGCGCCTGAGGTCTGAGTACAACGGCGGCGCGTTCGCCCTGACCGCGCCGCCGTCTTCTTAAGAGAGTGGAGTTTGTCTGGATGTCGGCGTCGGACGTCGTAGCGCGGTGGCGGTATCGGCTGGTCCCCGATCATATCCTCGGGGAGATCCTGTCGAAGAACTGGATCGACAACGCCATCCCCTTTGCCTTCCTGATCGCCGCCATCGCCCTGTTCGGCGCGATCATCCCCAACTTCTTCATGATCGGCGGGTTGGGCGACCTGGCCCGCGAACTGGGCGAAATCATCTTCGTCACCCTGGGCATGGCCATCGTCATGCTGGCGGGCGGCATCG
>CAZNZI010000821.1:0-8256 GCA_964577475.1 uncultured Rhodospirillaceae bacterium | reverse complement strand
CCCGAGCAATATCAGGGCTTCGCTTTCGGCATGGGGATCGAGCGCATCGCCATGTTGAAATACGGCATCCCCGACCTGCGCACCTTCTTCGATTCCGATTTGCGCTGGCTGCGCCACTACGGGTTCGCCGCGCTCGATGTGCCCACGCTGGCTGCGGGGCTCGCGCGGTGACGCGCGCAAAAGGAATATTGCGATGAAATTCACCCTCGCCTGGCTGCGTCAGCATCTCGCCACCGACGCCTCCGTCGCTCAGATCGGCGAACGCCTCACCATGCTCGGCCTCGAAGTCGAATCGGTCGACGATCCGACCGAGCGGCTGAAGGGTTTCGTGGTCGGCCATCTGCTCGAAGCCGTGCAGCATCCCAATGCGGACCGGCTGAAGCTCTGCCGTGTCGATTCCGGCAAGGGCGTGCTTCAGGTCGTCTGCGGGGCGCCGAATGCGCGCGCCGGGCTGCGGGTGATTCTCGCCACACCCGGCACGATCATCCCTGAGACGGGCGAACCCCTGAAAAAGGGTTCGATCCGCGGCGTCGAATCCCAGGGCATGATGTGCTCCTGGCGCGAGCTGAAGATGGGCGAAGACCACAGCGGCATCGCGGAACTCGCCGCCGATGCGCCGGTGGGTGCGCCGGTCACCGAGGCGATGGAATTCGACCCGGTGTTCGACATCGCCGTGACGCCCAACCGCGCCGACTGTCTCGGCGTGCGCGGCGTGGCGCGCGATCTGGCGGCCGCGGGTGTCGGCAACCTGACCACGCTGCCCCAGGCCAAGGTGCCGGGCACGTTCAAGAGCCCGATCAATGTCACCCTCGATCTGGTCGCCGATCGCGCCAATGCCTGCCCGCTGTTCGCCGGCCGCTATATCAAGGGCGTGAAGAATGCCGAGAGCCCGCTCTGGCTGAAGGAGCGGCTGATCGCGGTGGGCCTGCGGCCGATCTCCGCACTGGTCGACATCACCAATTACTTCACCGTCGATCTCTCGCGACCGCTGCATGTGTTCGACGCGAAGAAGCTCACGGGCCATGTCCGCGCGCGCATGGCGAAGCCCGGCGAGCAGATCGTCACGCTCGGCGGCGATACCTATACGCTCGACAACGAGATGACCGTGATCGCCGATGACGCGGGCGCACAGGGCGTGGGCGGTCTCAAGGGCGGCGAAGCAACCAGCGTCAGCGCGGGCACCACCGATGTGTTCCTCGAAGTGGCGCTGTTCGATCCGCAGCGCACCGGCCGCACCGGCCGCGCGCTGGGCATCGAATCCGATGCGCGCTACCGCTTCGAACGCGGCGTCGATCCGGGCTTTGTGATTCCCGCCATGGAACTGGCGACGCGGATGATTCTCGAACTCTGCGGCGGCGAAGCCTCAGAACCGGTGATCGCCGGCGCCGTGCCTGCCGATACGCGCCAGGTCAAGCTGCGTCCCGAACGTGTGGCCAAGCTGGGCGGCATCGCCGTCAGCGCCAATGAGTGCCGCCGCATCATCGAGGCGATCGGCTGCACCATCCTGTCCGAAGACGCCGATGCCTTCACCGTCGCGCCGCCCTCCTGGCGCGCCGACATCACCGCCGAGCACGATCTGGTGGAAGAGGTGGTGCGCGTCTACGGCTACGACGCGATCCCATCCGCGCCGATGCCGCGCCCGCCGGTGGTGCGCCCCGTGCTCACCGCCGCGCAGCGCCGCACCGCCTGGACCCGTCGCGCGCTCGCTGCGCGGGGCATGGTGGAAACGGTCACCTTCTCCTTCATGGCCTCGAAGCTCGCACCGCTGTTCGGCGGTGGCAGCGCCGAGCTGATGTTGGCCAACCCGATCGCCGCCGAACTCGATGCGATGCGGCCCTCGGTGCTGCCCAATCTGATCGTGGCGGCCGGCAGGAACGCCGATCGTGGGTTGCGCGATTCGGCGCTGTTCGAAATCGGCCCGCAATACGGCAGCGACCGGCCCGAGGGCCAGCGTCTGGTTGCTGCGGGCATTCGTACCGGCATGGCCTCGCCGCGTCATTGGTCGCAGAAGGCGCGCGAGATCGACGCCTTCGACGCCAAGGCTGATGCCCTGGCCGCGATTGCCGCCGCCGGCGGACCGGCCGACCAGGCGCTCGTCGTCGCCGAAGCGCCGGCTTGGTATCACCCGGGCCGCTCGGGCGCGATCAAGCTCGGCAACCAGGTGCTGGCCTGGTTCGGTGAGCTGCATCCCTCGGTCCTGGCCGCGCTCGATATGAAGGGCGTGGTGGCCGGGTTCGAATTCTTCCTCGACGCGCTGCCGCCAATGAAGGTGCGGCCGACCAAGGCGAAGCCGATGCTGAAAGCCTCGGCGCTCCAGGCGGTCGAACGCGACTTCGCCTTCATCCTCGACGCGTCGGTCCAGGCCGATGCGGTGGTGAAGGCCGCGCGCGGTGCCGACAAAGCGCTGATCACCGATGTCGGCGTGTTCGATCTCTTCGCGGGTGCGGGTGTCGGCGACGGCAAGAAGAGCCTGGCGATCCAGGTCACGCTGCAGCCGGTCGAACGCACGCTGACCGATGCCGAGATCGAAGCGGTCGCGCAAAAGATCGTCGCCGCGGTCACCAAGGCCACGGGCGGCACGCTGCGCGGCTAACGCTTCCGCTTCAGCAGGACATACAGCGCGCCGTCGCCGCCGTGTTGGGGGCGGGCGCTGTTGACGGCGAGGAGATAGGGCCGCAGACCCGCCTCGTTGAGCCAGCGCGGCACTTGAGCGCGTAGGATGCCCGATCCTTCGCGCAGGCCTTTGCCCGTCACGATCAGCAGGCAGCGATACCCGGCGCTCACGCCGCGCTCGACGAAACGCACCAGTGCGCTATGCGCGGCATCCTGGGTCATGCCGTGCAGATCGAGTTTGCCGTCGATCTCCATCTCGCCTTTCTTGAAGCGGTCATGGGTGCGGCGGTCGAGTCCCGGCGTCGGGCCGGGTTTGAGCGGCGGCAGCGGCTTGGACTGCGCAACGGTGGCAGCGGGTTGCTTGCGCGCGGCGGGCGACGGACTCGCGGCGGTCGTTTTTGCTTTCGGTGCCACCGATTTGGCGACGGCGTGCGGCACACTCTTGCGCTTCTTGCCCGGCAGCGGCTTCGCGTCGCGCAAGGTTTCCTTGAACAGCGTCGCTTCGTCGGGATGGAGAATGCGGGCGCGCGCCATGGCTCAGCTCTGCGGCGGTTCGGCCGGCGGCGCCGCGTCTATCGCGTCAACCAGGTAACCGGTCGCGAAAGCGCGCCAGTCGCCGGTGGGCGCGATGCAATTGCGCTCGGGAAAATCCTTCAGCGCCACCGCGAACCCGCCCAGGACCCAGACGGCTTTCCAACCCTCAAGACTGCCGAAGGCGATGCGCTTGGCCCGCGCGATGGCGCGCATGCGCACGATCGGTGGTTGCACGAAGGCCCAGAGCAGGATCACCACGGTCATCGCGATGATCCACTGCAGCAGCCCGAAGGTCGCCAGCACGGTGATGCTCGCGGCGAACAGGATCATCGGCGGCGCGTATTGATCGGTGATGCTGTGCGAGGGCGAGCCGGGCCGGTTGGCGACCTTGGGGTCGACGAAGACCAGAATGCGCTTGTTCGCATAGGCGCGGCACAGACCGGCATGGGCCACGCTCTCGGCCGCGCGCGGGTTCTTGGGTCGCCGGGCCATCGTGCGTTAGTGCGTCGCGTCGGGCGCCACAGCAGCGAGGGCAACTTGGCCGCTGCGCTGGCGCGGCACCAGCAGGAAGAACGCGCCGCCGCTCTTCATGCGGCCGGCTTGTTCGAAGGCGCGCTGGCCCGTGCCCCAGAAGATGTCGCCGCGGATCGCGCCCTTGATCGCTGCCCCCGTGTCCGGCGCCACCATCAGGCGGCGGAACGCCTTGCCGTCGGGCGCGGTGGTGGCAAGCCAGATCGGCACGCCCAGCGGCACGAATGCGGGATCGACGGCGAGGCTGCGCAGCGGGGTCAGCGCCACGCCCTCGGCGCCGATCGGCCCGTCGCCCTGGATCAGGCGGAAAAAGATGTAGCGCGGATTCTTGGCCATCAGCCCGGGCGCATCGGCGGGATGGGCTTCGAGCCAGGCGCGCGTCTCGGGCATCGTCGCCTGATGCGGGTCGAGCTTGCCGGCATCCAGCAGGATCTTGGTGATGCCGAGGAATGGCCGTCCATTGGTGCCGTCGAAGCCGACGCGGATGGTACCGCCGTCGGGCAATGTCACGCGGCCCGAGCCCTGGATCGAAAGGATATGCGCATCGACCGGATCGTCGACCCACAGCACCACACTCGCGCGTTCGCCGAGCGCGCCACGTTCGATCTCTTGCCGCGTCCAATAGGGCACGAGTTTGTTGTTGGCGTCATAGCGGCCCCAGATGCGCTTGCCGGCCAGGGTCGGATCGAAGGGCGCGAGATCGAGCGCGATCAGGTCGGCGGGCCGGGCGTAGAGCGGTACGCGGTGTTTGTTGTCGCGCTTCAAGGCGCCGGTCAGTTCGGTCTCGTAGTAACCCGTGAACAAGCCGCCGGCCGTGCCGCCATTGGCGACCGCCTTCATCGGTACGAACCAGGTTTCGAAATAGCGCCGGACGGAAGCGGTGTCGGCGGTGTTGAGGTCGCGCAGTGCGCCGCATGGGCCCAACCAGTCACCGGCACTGCCGCCGACACCTTCGCGCCCGATCGGTTGCGACGACGGCAGATCGGCGATCTTGCTGCAGCTCTTGGCCAGCGCGACCGTCGCCTCGCCGAGATTGTCCTCGGTCCAGCCGGGCAACGCCGCGAATTCGACTTGCGTCAGCGACAGATGATCGCCGGGCGTCGCCGTGGTTGCGGGCCTGCGGGCCGTTGGTTCTTCAGTGCAGGCGGCGAGAAGCAGAAGTGCCGTGGAAACTGCGGCGTACAGAAGCCGCGAGGCGGGTCTCATTCGTCCTGGCTGCGGGTCGCGACCAGCGCCCAGTTCGGATCGCGCGCGCGCGGATCGCGGCCAAAGGTCCACAGGTCGGTGACCTGCACCTGCTTGGCCGGGTCGCCCTCGACCACCTCGCCCTGCGCGTTCTTCACCACGATCACCTGTTGGCTGACGAAGCGCACGGTGATGCGGGCCTCGCGGCCGACCATATCGGCTTCGACCACCTCGGCGGAGACGACGCGGACGAGATGGTTGTCGCAGGTCTCGCCGGCCTCGCGGCGCTGGCGGATCACCCGGACGAAATTCTGGAAAACGTCGTCGGCAAGCAGTGGCCGCAACACCGGCTCATCACCCTTGGCAAAAGCCTCGAGGATCATCGCGAAAGCCTGACGCGCGCCGCCGGTGAACGTGTCCGCGGTAATCGTCGGATCGAGCGCCTGGATGCGCGCCATGCCGGCGGCGACCGGATCGGCGGCGGGAACCGCGGTACCTTCGATGATCGGGCCTTCGCTACGGGTTTGCGGACGCAAAGGCGTCACCACGCCGCTTGGCCCGTCGGGCGCACCATTGCCGCCGCTGCCGCCGAAGCCACGGAACCGCGACGGCGGCTGTTCGTTACCGGTCCGCCGGCCCAGCACGCTGCGCAGCCGAAGGCCGATGAAAATGGCGATCAGCGCGAAAACGACGACGTCGACGTAATTGGAGCCCATGGGCAAGAGATAGGCCATTGCCGGGCCTCCGACAAGCGTTACGGGGCAAGCCTCAAAGGACAAGCTTCGACGCTGTGATTATGCCCTCGGGACTGGGCTGCACCGGTTGTGCCGTCCGGGGTTCCGTGATAGCAACCCGCCACCACGAAAGTTTCATCCGAGGATCACGATGAGCGACGACGCCTCCGGCCAGGCCCAGCAGACGTTTCAGGTCAATGCCCAGTACGTCAAAGACATGTCTTTCGAATCGCCCGGCGCGCCGCAGATCTTCGGCGCCATGACTCAGGCCCAGCCCGACGTCACCGTCTCGGTCAACCTCGACACGCAGCCTTTCGGCAACAACATCCATGAGGTGAGCCTGCGCCTGCAGATCGAAAGCAAGCTGCAGGACAAGACGGCGTTCATCCTCGATCTCACCTATTGCGGCATCTTCACCGTGCAGATGCCCGAAGAGCATGTGCAGCCGCTGTTGCTGATCGAATGCCCGCGCCTTCTGTTCCCCTTCGCGCGCAACATCATCTCCGACATCACGCGCGACGGCGGCTTCCCGCCGATTCTGCTCCAGCCCATCGACTTTGTGAGCCTGTTCCGCAATCGGATGGAACAGATGGCTCAGCAGAATAAGCAGTAAAATCAGTCCGATAGGTATTCGGCAGGCCTGGCGTTTCGGCGCCAGGACCTTGCCCAGGGATTGCAGCCTCTGAGGGGCCAGCTTCGGCTGCCTGCGAGAGCGCGATTCCATGGAAGTTCGAATACGAGGTCCATTTCTAAGCATTTGGCGAAAAGGCGGCGTGGTGGCTTTCCACTGCGCCGCAATAAATGTAAGGCCGGTGGTCGGCTGCTCACCGGCAGACGAAATAGGGCAGATTTCCAGCGTATTTACGCGATTCAGCCGCTCAATTGACAATTACATGACGGGTCTCATATGCTGCGCTGCAATAAGCGGAGGACAGCAAGCCTCAGGCTTGTGCGTTAACGACCTCCATGGGGATGGGGCGCGTCGCAGGAGAGGGCATGAAGGTTCTGGTGGCGGTGAAGCGCGTGGTCGATTTCAACGTGAAGGTTCGCGTCAAAGCGGACGGCACGGGGGTCGACACGGCCAATGTGAAGTTCTCCATGAATCCCTTCGACGAGATCGCCGTCGAGGAAGCGCTCCGCCTCAAGGAAGGCGGCAAGGCCACGGAAGTGGTCGCCGTTTCGCTCGGTGTCGCGCAGTGTCAGGAGACGATCCGCACCGCGCTGGCCATGGGCGCCGATCGCGGCATCCATGTGCAGACCGATGAAGAACTCCAGCCGCTTGCCGTTGCCAAACTTCTGAAAGCCGTCATCGACAAGGAAGCGCCGCAACTGGTCATCCTCGGCAAGCAGGCGATCGACGACGACTCGAATCAAACGGGCCAGATGCTGGCCGCACTCCTGGGCTGGTCCCAGGGCACCTTCGCGTCGAAGCTGGTGATCAACGGCGACCGCGCCGATGTGACCCGCGAGATCGACGGCGGGCTCGAGACGGTGAACCTGGCATTGCCGGCGGTGGTGACCACGGATCTGCGCCTGAACGAACCGCGCTATGCGAGCCTTCCCAACATCATGAAGGCGCGCAAGAAGCCGATCGACACCACCACGCCCGCCGATCTCGGCGTCGACGTGAAGCCGCGCCTGATCCTGGTGAAGGTTGAAGAACCCGCCAAGCGCAAATCGGGCGTGAAGGTGAAGACCGTCGCCGAGCTGGTCGACAAGCTGAAGAACGAAGCGAAGGTGATCCCATGACGGCACTGGTGCTGGCCGAAGTCGCCGGCGGCAAGCTGCTGCCCGCCACGCTGAACGCGGTGTCTGCCGCCGCCAAGCTGGGCGGCGACGTGCATGTGCTGGTGGCTGGCTCCAAGCCCGTCGCCGAAGCCGCCGCCAAGATCGCCGGTGTGGCCAAGGTGCTGCTGGCCGAGGATGCCCGCTATGCCGAGCCGCTGGCCGAACCGGTCGCCGCGCTGGTCGTTTCGCTCGCGAAGACCTACGCCGCCGTTCTGGCGCCCGCCACCACCTTCGGCAAGAACGTGTTGCCGCGCGCCGCTGCATTGCTCGATGTCGCGCAGATTTCCGATATCGTCGCGGTCGTCGGGCCCGATACCTTCGTCCGTCCGATCTATGCCGGCAATGCGCTGGCCACGGTGAAGAGCACAGACCCGATCAAGATCATCACCGTGCGCGGCACGGGGTTCGAACCCGCGAAAGCCGAGGGCGGCTCGGCTGCAATCGAAAGCGTGAGCGCCGCTGACGATCCGGGCCTTTCGAAATTCGTCTCGCGCCAGGAATCGAAGTCGGAACGTCCCGAACTCACCGCCGCTCGCGTGATCGTCTCCGGTGGCCGCGGCATGGGCTCGGGCGACAATTTCAAATTGATCGAGGCCGTGGCCGACAAGCTCGGCGCTGCCGTCGGCGCCTCGCGTGCAGCCGTCGATGCGGGCTTCGTGCCGAACGATCTTCAGGTCGGTCAGACCGGCAAGATCGTCGCCCCCGAACTCTACCTCGCGGTCGGCATCTCCGGCGCGATCCAGCATTTGGCCGGCATGAAGGACAGCAAGGTCATCGCCGCCATCAACAAGGACGAAGAAGCGCCCATTTTCCAGGTGGCCGACTATGGTCTGGTCGCCGATCTGTTCCAGGCCCTGCCGGAACTCGCAGC
>CAZNZI010000820.1:0-11201 GCA_964577475.1 uncultured Rhodospirillaceae bacterium | reverse complement strand
GGTCCTAATGCGCGGCACGGACCGGACCTCCGTCACCTGCCGCTGCACCCACCACCGAGGCGCGCACGATACCATCCACCGTGAGCTGCGCGCCGGCCAGTTCTGCGCTGACCTTCCCATGCAGCATCACCAACACACGATGGGCGACGCCCACCAACTCGCGGGCATCGGTCGAATACCAGATGACGCCGACACCCTGCCGCGCGATCTCGGCGATCAATTGATAGATGTGCCGCTTGGTGCCGACATCGACGCCGCGCGTCACATCGTTGAGCAGCAGGACCGACGGCTTCGCTTCGAGCCATTTCTCGAGCAGCACCTTCTGCTGGTTGCCGCCGCTGAGATTGCGGATCGCCTCTTGGCCGCCCCGCGTGCGGATACGGGAACGCTCGACGGCCGCATTGACCAGGCCCGTCTCGGCATACCGATCGATCACGCCCAGCACCGCGCGCAGTTTCCTCAAGGTGGCCAGGGTCAGGTTGAAGGCGACGCTCTTCTGGAGCAGAAGCCCTTCCGTCTTGCGCTCCTGTGGCACATAGGCGAAGCCCACGGCGATGGCCCGGCGCGGCGTGGGATGGTGCAGCGGCACACCGCTCACGGCCAGATCGCCGCCGTCGAGCGAGTGAACGCCGAACAGAGCTTCGAGCAAACTTCCCTGTCCCTGCCCCACCAGCCCACCGAGCCCGAGAATTTCGCCGCGCCGCAATACCACGTCCACGCCTCTGAGATGGGTGCTGCAGAGAGCGGTTGCAGAGACGAGTACGCCGTCCTGCGCCGGATGCTTGACGGGGAACGAGGCCTCCGTGGTCACCTGCCCCGTCATCAGCCGCACGGCCTCGTCTTCGCTGACGGCGGTCGTTTCGTTCTCGCCCACCAGCTCGCCATTGCGCAGAATGGCGACGCGATTGCAAAAGCGGACGATCTCGTCCCACCGATGCGAGATGAAAAGTACGATCGTTTGGCGCTTGCGCAGTTGGGCGATCAGCCCCGCCAGCCATTCGACCTCGGTGGCACCCAGCGCCGAGGTGGCTTCGTCGAGCAGAAGGACGCGCGGGTTGCGTTCGACCGCGCGGACGATCTCGAGGCTCTGCTGCTGGCCCAGCGCCAGATCGCCGACGCGCGCGCCGGGATCGATCGCGAGGTTGTAGCGGCCGAGGATGTGTTCGGCGATGCGGCGGGTGCGTTTGCGGTCGATGCTGCGCCAGGGCGAGACGGGCGCATTGGTGAGCAGCAAATTCTGCTCAACCGTCAGCTCGCGCACCATGGTCAATTCCTGGAAGACACCCGAAATACCGAGCGCGATCGCATCGGTCGTATCGCGCGGCGCGATTGGCTTGCCGTCGAGCGAGAGCGTGCCGCCATCGGGCGTCACCGAACCGCTGACGATCTTGATCAGAGTCGACTTACCTGCGCCGTTCTCGCCGACCAGGCCGAGCACCGTCCCGGGTGCGGCGTCGAGCGAGACCGATTTTACGGCCCGGGTGGCGCCATAGGACCTATCGATGGCGGCGAGAGACAGCATAATCGATTCCCAAAAAGCGCTTCGAAAAAGCCCCGGGCGGCGGAGCCGGTATGAGCCGCCGCCCGGGTCAGTTCGCCTCTTACTTCTTGGTCAGGCCGTCCTGGATCGAGAGGCCGAGATTGGCGCCGTCGATATCGGTCACCGCGTCCATGGTGGGCGACATATCGGGGAACACGTTGACACCCGCCTTCAATTCGTCGGTTGTCACCGTCGGCACCGGCACGGGCACGGTCTTGTCCTTGGGGCCGTGACCTTCGAGGATCGCGTAAGCCACTTTCACCGCATAGGCGCCGATCACCGACGGATCGCCGGCCGAAACGCCCTTCAGGCCGTTGTCCTTTTCCTTGAGCATCGCGATACGCCAGCCGTTCTCGCCCTGGCCCGTCATCGGGATCAGGGGATGCTTCAGGTTGATCAGCGCCTGATAGGCGCCATAGGTGCCGTATTGGTTGATGATGCCGTCAACATCCGGATGGGCCGTCATCGCCTTGGTGATTTCCTGCTGGCTGACGGCGTTGTCACACTTGCCGTAGACCTCGGCGACGATCTTCACATCGGGATTCTTATCAAGGACGTTGCGTACGCCCTGGTAGAGGCTCTTGTCGGCCGGAAAGCCCGAGACGCCGCGGTTGACGATCACCTTGCCCTTGCCGCCCAGCGTCTTCACCATCCACTCGGCGTGGATTTCCGACAGCCGCACATAATCGATGCCGACCTTATAGGCGCTGGGCGCCGTGACCGCCTGATCGAAGGCGACGACCACGATGCCCTGCTTGGCCGCTTCTTCGATGATCGGGTCGAGCGCGGTATCCGACGACGGGTTGATCAGGATCGCATCGACCTTGTCCGAGATCATGTCGGAGATGACCTGGATCTGCTTCTGCGGGTCAGTGCCGGAATTGTTGACGGTCAGCGTCGCCTTGCCCTTCAGGTTCTTGGCGACGTAGGCCTGCATGAAGTTGATCATTTCGACGCGCCATTCGTTCCCGATATAGGAATTGCTGACGGCGATCCGGTATTCCTTGGCCGAAGCGGTGGCCGAAACGGCGGCCAGTGACAGCGCGACGGCGGCGCCCGCCAGGAAACCGCGGCGATTAAACATCCCTCCCATGTGTTCCTCCCTGAGATGCCGGCGCTTGGTTGCGCCAGCCGATCGTTGATTCGCTCGATTTAGAATTCTAGAATTCCAGTTTATCGTCAAGTGGAATTCCAGTTAGCCTTGGCCGGCGCCGGCGGCGGTTGCGTCCCGAGGGCCTGACATGCGAGGAATACGGGTATGGAACAGCGTCATCCTACGATGGGTACTGGACCGGCCGACGCGCCTTACGCGAGGCCGCCATGTCGCTGACGCGCGAGGCGTTCGACCGGATTCGCGACGCGATCGTTTCGGGCGATCTCGATTTCGGCGAGCATCTGTCGGAAACCCAGATCGCCAAGGCGCTGGGCATGAGCAAGGCGCCGGTGCGCGCCGCCTTCATCGAACTCAAGGACAAGGGGCTGGTAGAGATCGTGCCGCAGTCGGGCACCTATGTCTTCTCCCCCACCGCCGAGGACGTGCGCCGCCTCAGCCATTTCCGCGCGGTGCTGGAACAGGATGCCGTGCGCGAAGCGCTCAAGAACAACCGGTCACCGCTCCTCGCGCGGCTGGACGAGGCGCTGGCGCGGATGCGCAAGGCGCTGGCGGCAAAGGACTACGAATCCTATGGCGCCGCCGACAGCGCCTATCACCTCGCCTTCCTCGAGGAATCGGGCAACCCCTATCTGCGCCGCGCCTATGACTTGAGTTCGATGGCGCTCGAAGCGTTGCGCGTGCGCCTCCACAAGGGTGGCAATTTCCGCGAACGGTCGCTCGGCGAACACACGGAAATGGCGCAGATGCTGCGCGCCGGCAAGGTGACCGAGGCGCTGAAGCTGCTGCGTGTCCACGTCACGGTGATCAACGACGAACTCGATCTGTTGCCGCTGAACGCAGCCAAGGGATCCCGTAAGGAATCGGCCGCCACCCGCGATTACGCCGACATCTTCGCCCGGCCGTGATGGTCTAACGCAATGGGCGTGGTACCGAGCAACCGCTCTTCCGCGACGTCGGTTGAAGCCTGGCAGCTTCTCGATCGTTTATCTGAAGCCCTGTGCCCCTTTATCCGTCTGTCCACGAAGGCTGGCAGGCTTTGGTCCACGGACATTGAATATCACAGCGACGGGGATTCGCAGCGGCAACTCATCGGCTGTTTGTTGCAATGTTGCGAATGGTTTTGCGATGCGCGACTTCGGCTGAGGGGCCCATACCAAGACCTCTTCTCTGCGGTCATTTACATTCATGGCGATGCCGGGAGCGGCGACTGTTTGGCGAAAAGCGGCATACAACTGGTTTGCCGAAGTGCCCTGGCCCGGTCATGGGTGCTCTCTGCCGCACTCTCCCCTTCGGTGTCGTCGCCTTATAGAGGCGACTCACCTGATCTGAAACACACCAGTCTTTTTGTCCTGAGATCATTCGATCCGGCAAGGGACGCCAAATTTGCGCGTGCGGGGTCCAGGCGCGAACAGAATGACTTCGACTCCGGATCGTTGAGCTGGATCGAAAAATCGCTATTATCGAACTTGCGATGCCTTGTTGAAATGGACGACGGACCGGCAAGGATATTGGAATGGGCCAGCGCCTATGCCGCCGACCGAGAGACGGTTGAGCACCTCGATAGCCGTGCAATCCAACCGCCTGACTATCGTCTCAACTTTTCGCTCGTCCGTACGGCATAGACACAGACTGGCCGCGCTTGATATCGCGGGTAGCCGTCTCCTATGCGGCGTTCTTGTACTGTGCGACAACCTTCTCCGCTTCTTCAGGCACCGCGAACCAGGGGAAGAAGTCGGATGGACGATTGAAGCAATCGGCGATCTTGTCGGCTAGTTTCGGGAAGGCCTGTGCGCTGCCGAGCACGTTGAGCACATGTGGCGGCGGCGGCTGCAGCATCGCGTTGGTCCAGCCGGTTGCGTATTGCGCATCCGCCCAGAAACCGTCGAATGCCTTCTGCATGAAGGCCGCGTCGAACGGCCGGTCGCCATGGGCAACGATGGCATCCATATAGGCCTTGGCCGATTTTGAAGCGTTGTTCGAGCCCTGGCCGGTGATCGGATCGTTAAGACAGACCACATCGGCCATCCCGAGCACCAAGGCACCGGAGGGCAATTTCGCGACCGGCCTGCGCACCGTGGGTGGGAAGGCGCCCGACAGAATGCCGTTGTCGTCGGTCAACTCGACCTTGTGGCAACGGTCGGCTTCCCAGGGCAGGAAGGTGTCGAGAATCCATTTCGACTTGGCGAGATGCTCGGCAGGCGTCCTGACGTCCTTCCAGCAATCCATCGGTCCGCCCGGAACGCCTTCGAACACCATGATGTCGCAAGGCCCGCTGTTGGTCAGCGCTGGGAAGACGAAATACTCACCCACCGTTGGCACCAGGTTGAAGTTGACGGCGCTGTGATCGGGCCGCGCCTTCATGCCGTGGACGTAAGTGAGCGCAAGCGCGCGCTGTGGCTTGTCGAAGGGCGACTTTTCGGCATCGCGCTCGAATAGCCGGGCTATCTCGCCCTTCCCGGCCGCGACGACGACGAGGTCGGATTGCTTCGCATAGGATTCGAGATCGGCCATCGTGGCTTCGCGGATCTCGAGTTTCCCGCCACGGCGCACGAATTCATCCATCCAGGCCGGAACCTTGAGGCGCTGGTCGACGCTGAGCCCGGGCTTGGTCAGCTTGCCGTTCCAATCGATCGCCTTGGCCCCACCGCCACCCGGCGCCGGCACGGTGAAGTGAATCGAGTCGACCGTTGGGCAGGTCTTGTCCCAGAAGTTGAGGCCGAGATCGCGTTCGTTCTGGAGCGCGATGTCGAACATGCACTGGCTCGAGAGCACCTTGCCCTTCTTCACCTCGTCGCCCGACCTGTTCTGGACGATGCGGACGTCGTAGTTCTTCGCCAGCAACCCGCAGCCCAGTTGCAATCCCGACTGGCCGCCGCCGACGATGGTGATGGTGCGCTTCGTTGCCATGGTTCCCCCAGAGATCAAATCGGTTGTGGTTGCGGTGACGCGCTATTTCGTCAATTCGCCGATGGCCTGTTCGGCCCGTTCCGGCCCCATGGCCGTGTAGCCGCCATCGACGCGGATATCCGTGCCGGTGATGAAGCTCGCGTTGTCGGACAGCAGAAAGGCGACAGCCTCGGCCACCTCGGCGGGGTCGCCCGTGCGGCCCAGAAGGTGGAACGGTTTGGCGACACCATCGGTCTTCTGGCGGTTGTTGTGAGTCAATTGGACCATGATGTTGCTCCAGGTCCATCCCGGCGAAACCGCATTGACCCGGATGCCGTCGGGCGCCAGGTCCATCGCCTGGTTGCGCGTAAGCTGCAGGATCGCCGCTTTCGAAACGGGATAGACCCAGCGGCCCGACTGCGCGACGCGCGAGGAGATCGATCCGAAATTGACGATGGCGCCTTTGTTCTGCTTCAGATGCGGGCGCGCCGCCTCCATCAGCATCACCGAACCGACGATGTTGACGTCGAAGGCCTTCAGCCAATCCGCGCGGTTCGTTTCGGCGCCGTTGTCGAGATAGGTGCAGGCGACATTGACGAGGAAGTCGAGCCGGCCGGTCGATTTCACCGTGCCCGCGACCAGCGCCGCGATATCGGCGTCGCTGGTGATGTCGGTTTTGACGAAGGACACATTGGAGCCCAGCCGATTCGCGGCAGCGGCGCCATCGGCGTTATTGATGTCGGCAATGACCACGCGCGTTCCGTATCCGGCCAGCACTTCGGCCACCGCCTGGCCGATCAATGTTGCGCCGCCCGATACGATGGTCGTTCGTCCCGATAATCCCCGCATGCCGGTCCCTTTCAACGCTCCGGGTGTGCGGAAAGGACTGTCGTACCCGCAGCGCACGAGGGTCTATCCAGTTTGCGCACTGGTTTGTCCAAGTTGCGAAAGAGTGTCGAACTGCCGTGTCGTCGTGGCGAAATCACCCTCGCCGTAGACCAGCGGCAAAGCCTCGCCGGGATGCACGACCGTCTGCCCGACCGTCCCGATCAGGATGAGATGGGTTCCGAACGGAACGGCGCGGTCGAGCGTACAATCGAAACAGACCAGGGCGTCGGCCAGCATCGGCGCACGCGCAGGCTGGTTGATCCAGGTTCCGATCTGGAACCGGTCGCCGCCCGCCAGTCCGGATCGCCCCGCGAAGACCTCGGCGATGACGCGATGATTCACCGTCAGAACACTGACACTGAAGGCGCAACCATCGCGGACCAGTTGACCGACCCAGGTCTTTTGATTGATGCAGGTCAGGAGCGAAGGCGGCTCGGCACAGAGAGAGCAGACCGAGGTCACCGTGATGCCGCGCCGCTCGCCGTCATCGCCAAGGACAGTGACGACGGAAACCGCCCCCGCCATACGGCGCATGCCGGTGCGAAACAGGTCAGCCTCCACGTCTTAATCCTCTCCATGCCCTGCGGGCGGATGAAATTATTTTGCGCCCCAACAATCGGCGTGATTAAATCCTCTCAAGCGGTCCCCGCAATCCAAGTTGCGAGCGCCGCCATCCGCATCGCGAATTCGATGCTGTCCAGTGACACTGAAGCGCTTGAGGGGCTGAAGGTCATGACATCCGTGGAACAGCACGCCCTGCCCCTGGCGCGGTATCGCAAGGTCGATACGCGCCTGCCCGATCAGGCACGCGAAGAAATCGGCCGCATCTTCTGCCCGCATGTCCTGATGCCGCATGGACGCCACGCGCCGGACTTCCATGCCCGTCACCACACGGCCTTCCATACCAAATACTCGGTCAACTACGTCACCTATACCTCGCGGGTGGATATCGACCCGGGCGAGCTCTCGCGCTTTTTCCTGGTGCAAGTGCCGATCCGCGGCAGCGCGACCGTGCGCTGTGGCACCGTGACCGCGGAAGCCCAAGCCGGTGTGCGCGCTTCGATCTTGTCGCCCACCCTGCCCACGCGGATGACCTGGCATGACGGCTGTGAGAAGATCATCATTCTGATCGGCCGCGATGCGCTCGAAGCGCAGTTCCGCGCCCTCACGGACAAGCCGGGCGACCGCATCGAGTTCGCGACAGGAATCGATCTGGCATTGCCGGCGGGGCGCCGTCTGAGCCGCCTGATCGAATTGATGACCGACACGGCCGAGGGCAACACGCCTCATGAAGCCTATATGGTCTCATTGCGCGACGCGCTGACGACGCTGCTGTTGACAGGCTTTTCACATAGCCGCTCGGCGATACTGGATGAACCGGTCGCCGCGCCCGCACCTCGGGCCGTACGCCGTGCCGAAGCCTATATCGCCGCCCATGCCCATGAGCCCGTCGCAATGGTCGATGTGGCGACCGCCGCTGGCGTTTGCCTGCGCTCGCTGCAGGAAGCGTTCCGCCACGCACGCGGCCAGACCCTCACCGACCATATCCGCGACGTGCGGCTCGGCAATTTCCACATGGTTTTGAAAGACCCGAACGGCCCCGAGTCGGTGACGGAAATTGCCTTGACCGTGGGTCTCGGTCATCTGGGTCGCGCGGCGGCGGCCTACCGCAGCCGCTTCGGCGAAAGCCCGCACCAAACCTTGAAACGGCGCTGACCGCTTCAACGCCGGGACGTCTGCGACGGCGTTTCGCCGTACCGGTCCCGATACAATTGCGAAAAGCGGCCGAGCGAGATGGGTGGAGCTGCATTGCCGCGCGACGGTGACCACCCGGCCGCGCGCTTCCCTACGGAATCTGCGGCGCGCGAGAAGAGTTGCGACACTCAGCGGCCTTCCACGTCAGTGAAGCTCGGCCGGCGCGCGGCTACTGCGCCGGTGAGGCCTCTCTCACGGTTTGTCCCTCGGGGAGGGCGGACGGACAAGTCAGTGCGTTCCTGAACTTCTCCCAGGGTTTCTCTGAGTCGCATGCCGCATTACGCGGCCATAGAAATGCCCTTGGCCGCCGCGCCGCCCGGATCAGCGCGTCTCGCCCATCGCATGTTCGGTTTGCCCTGCTTCGCGGGCTTGGGCCGCCAGCCGGATCGACGCATTCGGCGCGCCGAAACCGCCATAGCCGCGCCGTTCGACGATCTCGAAGAAGAACCGCTGGGCGACCGTCTTCGTATAGATCTGGAAGTATTCGCCGGCCGCATCGGCATCATACAAGATGCCATGAAGCCTCATCCTGTCGATGACCTCGGGCGCCAAATCGAAGCGGCTGCCCAGATCGTCGTAATAGTTCGCCGGAATGGGAAGCGTCTTCAACCCTGCCGCGCGCATGCGGGCCGCAGTCGCGAAGATGTCGGATGACGAAAACGCGATGTGCTGCACGCCGGACCCGAAGAATTCCGTAAGGAAACGCGCAGACTGGGTCCGATGGCTCTGCGAGCCGTTCAGTACGAGACGAAGAGCGCCGTCGGAGCTCTCGATGACCTGGCTGCGCACCAGACCGCCGGGATCAGCGATATCGACCTCGGGCGCTTTCCCGACATCGAGAATCGATGTGTAAAACAGAAGCCACGACAGCATCTCGTCATAGCTCATCGATTGCGAGACATGGTCCACGGTCGCCAGTTCGCCGCCCGTCATGACGTTGTTGCCGACCGGGGTGAAATCGACATCCCACCACTGGCCCAGGCGGCTTTTCCCATCGACAAAGTAGAGCAGACTGCCGCCGACGCCGCGCACGGCGGGAATTTCGAGTTCGCCCGCGGCAACGGCCTGGCGGAACGGCCGCGCCAGCAGCGCCTCGGCGCGCGCGGTCGCCGCCGTAGCATCGGCAACCTTCAGGCACAAGGCGCAGACCGAAGGCCCATGCGTGACATAGGACGCATGGGCAAAGCCTTCACGCTCGCCATTGATGACCAGATTGATGCCGTTCTGGCGCCACAGCGAGACCTCTTTCGATTTGTGCACGCCGCCTTTGGCAAAGCCCATCGCGCCGACCACGGTCTCCAACTCGGCTACATCGGCGCCGTCGACCGCGAATTCAATGAACTCGATCCCCTCCCCCTTCGCCTTTGGAGGCAGGCGCTGGGCGGAGGCCGACGGCATCTGGTCCGTCAGACAGAGCAGCGACCGTTGGCCGTCGACCGCGATTTGCCGCGCCGAGCCGGCGCGGAACTGGTCGTTGAAGATTTCGAGGGAGAGATAGCCGTCATACCCAGTGGCGCAAACCGCTTCCGTAAATGCGGTGACAGGCAGATCTCCCTGCCCGGGCATCGAACGGAAATGGCGGCTCCACGACAGGTAATCCATATTGAGCTTCGGTGCGTCGGCAAGCTGGACGATGAAAATCTTGTCCTTGGGAATCGAGCGTATGGAAGCCGGATCGATTCCCCGGGCCAGGCTATGGAAGCTGTCGAGGATCAGGCCGATGGCGGGATGATCGGCGCGGCGCACGATCTCCCAGGCATCGCGATGATCGTTGACATACCGTCCCCAGGCCAGCGCCTCGTAGCCGATGCGCAACCCGCGCCTGGCTGCGCGCTCACCCAATTCATGGAAGTCGGCGGCCGCGCGATCGACGCCACCCAAGGCCTGGGGCGATACGTTCGAGCAGACCAGCATGAGATCGGCGCCGAGCTCCTGCATCACGTCGAATTTCCGTTCGGCGCGGTCGAACGCTTTGGCCCGAAGTGCATCGGGCATCCCTTCGAAGTCGCGGAAGGGCTGGAACAGCGTCACGGCCAACCCGCAATCGCGCACCATGCGGCCCACCTCGCGCGGCGTGTGGTCGAACGCGACGAAATCCATTTCGAAGATTTCGACGCCGTCAAATCCGGCATCGGCGATCGCGGCCAGCTTCTCCGCGAGATTGCCGCTCAAACATACGGTCGCGATCGAGGTCTTCATCGGCGATCTCCTCGTCTGCGGAATAGATCCTTTAACCGTCAAACCTGGTCAAAATACGGCCATCGCATTGGCCGGCGACCCGACGCCGTCGGTCAGGTTGAGCGGCTTGGCGACGAACAGGAACTCATAGCGGCGCACGGACCGGCATTCCGCGATCAAAGCGCGCAGATCGAAAAGCTCCCCGAGTGTCAGCCCCAGCCGGGCAATCGCCCAGTGCAAGCTGGGGCGTCCCGGCGACAGAGGAAAAGCCTCGACGGAAATCGTGTCCGCCGCCACGGCGGCGATCCGATGATCCCAGAGGAACCGCCACATCGGCTCGTCGCCGGCCAGACCCGAGAAGTCGTCGTGGTGGAACAGACGGTCTTTCTCTTCGCGGCTACCGTCGAGGAATTGCCGCAGCCAGCCGATATGGACGACGAGGACGTCGCCCGGCGCGACGCTCACGCTCTGGTCGCGGAGGCAGGCAGCGACATCCTCGGCCGTTGCGGCGTGGCTTCCGATGACGGACCACGGCCGGCCGGTCTTGGCGAAGAAGGGCGGCAGATCGACCAGGATGCCGCGCGTGAAAATGCCGAAGGCGGCTACGTGACCAATGCCGGCCCGCGGCGGCGCCGGTTGGTGGACGGCGTCCGCGTTGGCGCCATTGTAGAAGCCCCAGTGCGGGTCGCCGATATGCGTCAACCCGTCCCACTGACTGGCCCCCTGCAGATAGAAGTCGTCGAGCCTGTCGTCGCGCAGCGTCAGCCCGGCGAGCGACGACGAGGCGACGTGGTGCTTGAGCGGCCGCCGGAACGGCTGGTCCGCCAGTGTGATTTCGCT
>CAZNZI010000819.1:0-5301 GCA_964577475.1 uncultured Rhodospirillaceae bacterium | reverse complement strand
AGCTCTCCAAGGCACCTGGGTTGTCGCCAGTCTCACGCTGCGCGACGCCGAGATTGGCCCAGGCGGCATCGAGCGCGTTGTCGCGCGCGAGCGCTTGTTCGATCAGGACACGCGCCTCGGCCGGACGCCCCCGCTTCAAGGCGACGACACCGAGGTGATGCAGGGTTTCGGCATGGTCCGGCGCCTGGACCAGAAGGCGGCGCAGCGCGGTTTCGGCTTCATCGTGCTTGCCTGCCGTGATCAACTGCCCGGCCTGCTGAAGAACAGTGGCGATCTCATCAGCATCGCCCGCCTTCGTCTCCCACTTCTTCACGTGGCTCTGCAACGCTTCGGCGACGCGCGCGATGACCGGCGCCCACTCCTCTTTCTGCCCGCGGCGGAAAACACGAAGTGTCGGATACCACGGGTTGTCGTCGATCCCCGTCATCCAGCGCCAGTCGACGGCGCGCGGCAGCATCACCCAGGTCGGCCGCCCCAGCGCGCCTGCCAGATGCGCCGACGAAGTGTCGATCGATACGATATGGTCCACCGCCGACATCGCCGCCGCCGTGTCGGCAAAGGAGTCAAAACGGCTGCCCCAGTTCTCGAACCGGTCTGCCAGATCGGCGAGCACCTTGTCTTCGCCGGGCTCCAGTTCCTTCTGCAACCCGACCACACGGATGCCGGGACTGTCGATCAGGGGCTTCAGAGCCGCCAACCCGACGGTTCGGGTCGGATCGGGCTTCTTGCGGCCGGCCCAGACGATGCCGATCGTGAATCGTTCATCGCGCTGTGCGCGCCAATGGGCGATCCGGGCCGGTTCGGCCATCAGATAGGGGATCTTGGCGGGGATTGTGTCGAGAGTCGTGCCGAACGCAAGCGGCAGACTCAGCAACGGCGACTGAAGATCGAATTTCGGCAGAGGCTGGCCGAGCGGCACAATCGCGGCGACGCCCGTCAGACATTTACACAGGTCAACCAACGCCGGCGGCACTTCGAGGATGACCTTGGCGCCCTTCGCCACGACCATCGGCACATAGCGCAGGAATTGAAATGCGTCACCCAGGCCCTGCTCAGAGTAAAGCAGGATGGTCTTGCCCTCGATCGCTTCGCCTTTCCACAGAGGCTCCTTGAAGCCGCGGACGGGCGATGGGAATCCCGGCACCTTCCAACGCCACTCGTTTTCGCGCCAGCCCTCTTCGTAACGCCCGGCGTGCAAGAGCGCGAGCGCGCGGTTCCAGTGATAGTCCTGATGATTGGGCTGAAGCGCGAGTGCCTGATCGAGTGCAGCAACCGCCTCGTCGGGCCTGCCCGCCTTGCGCAGCGCAACACCCATATTGCCGTAGCTGGCCGCGTATTTCGGATCGATCTCGGTCGCGCGCTTCAGGGCCGCGATAGCCGTTTCTGTGTCGCCCTTGCGTGTGAGAACAGCACCTAGATCGCTCTGCGCCTCGATCATGTTGGGCGCGAATTCGAGGGCGCGGCGCATCGCCTCTTCGGCATCGTCGACCCGGTCCGCGAAATAGAGCGCCGTCCCGTACTGATGCCACAGCTTCCCATTGCCCGGATTGAGCGCAATCAACCGTTCGAGTGCAGGCGCACCCTCGCCTTGCGCGCTGGCGCAGAGTTCGACGAATTTATTCAAGATCGCGATATTGCTGGTCGAAGACAGGATCGGCCGCAGCGCGTCTTTCGCTTCGGCGGGACGGCCGGCGGCGATCAGTTCCTCGGCGCGCTTCTCGCGGGCGGCCATCGAGTCGGACTCGACCGTATCGGCGGGGCTCGGGATCGTCATCGGTTCCTCGGTCTCGCCTCGTTTCTCACGGATCGTTTTCAGCAGCGCGCGAGCATCGGCGGAAGCGCGATCGATCCGCAATACACGTGCGCAGCGCTTTTCGGCGTTGTAGGGACGGTTCAACCGCAGTTCGGCCGCGGCCAGCGCCAGTTCGGCCGCCGTTTCGGTCTTGGCTTCGCCCTGCCACTGCGCCAGTTTCGCCGCTTCCTTGCGTCCGGGGATCAGCGCCAGAATCGACTCGGCGAGGGCGCGCGCTTCGGCGGGACGCTCCTTGCCGGCTTCGGCTTTCGCTCGCACCAGCATCGTCGGCACGATCTCACCCTCGGCAAAGGGCGCCAGGATCTCGGCCATGGCGCCGAGCGGACCGGACCAATCCTGGTACTTCCATTGCCGGAACAGCCGCATGGTCGGATACCAGGGCGTATCGTCGCGCGACAGAAGCCACCGCCAATCGGGCGCCAGAGGCAGCAGCGTCCAGACCGGTACCGCAAGCGCACCGGCCAGGTGCACGATCGCCGTATCGCAGGCGATCACCAGATCGAGGCAAGAGAGAACGGCCGTGGTGTCGTCGAAATCGGCGATGCGCTCGCTCAAATCCTCGACCGGCAGAATGCTCTGGTCGATATCGGCGCGGCGGTCACCCAATTGCAGCGCGTAGTAGTGAATGCCCTTGCCCGCAGGCAAAGCCTTCAACGCCGCGAACGGCATCGACCGATTATGGTCGTTCTTATGGCGCGGATTGCCGGCCCAGACGAGGCCGACGCGAAGACCGCTGCCCTTTCCCAGTTCCTTGCGCCACTTCCGCACCCGGTCGGGCAGCGCCGTCAGATAGGGAACCGGCACTGGCACTGTCTCGACCGTGGTGCCGAACACCGTCGGCAGGCTCAGAAACGGTATGCAGAAATCGAAATCGGGTAGTGGATCGTTCTGGGCGACGATGGTCGCATTGGGTACCGCGCGGCGAACCATATCGACCAGGGATGCCTGGACTTCGAGCACGATCTTGCCGCCGAACCGTTCGGCCGCCTGGGGCACATAGCGGAGGAATTGGATCGTATCGCCCATGCCTTGCTCGGCATGGATCAGCAATATCTTGCCCTTATGCTTCGCGCCGTCCCAGCGTGGCTGGCTGAAGCCGCGCGGGATCATATCGCCTAGCCACCGCGCCTCATAGGCATCCCAGCCTTCTTTGAACTGGCCGTTCAGGAGCAGGCACATGCCGAGACTGTCACGCACCGCGTGATAGTCGGGCCGCGTTTCGAGGGCTTTCCGATACAGAACGATGGCTTCGTCGAGCCGCCCCAGATCGCGTACCGCGTTGGCGAGATTGTAGGTCGCATCGACATTCTTGATATTGCCGGCGAGCGCACGGCGGTACTGTGCCTCCGCCTCGGACCAAGCACCGCGCGACGACAGGAGATTGGCGAGGTTGTAGTAGGCCGACGCGAGGCCCGGCGCGATCTCGATCGCGCGGCGATAGGCCTGCTCGGCTTCCGCAAGCCGCTCCTCGCCGCGCAACGCAACACCAAGATTGGCGAGCGCTTCAGCATCGGGTCCGCCGATCAGCATGCCGCGGCTCAGCAAGAGCACGGCCGAAGCATGATCACCGGCCGAGACGCGCAAGGCGCCGAAGGTCAGCAGCAGTTGGGATGAGCGTGGTTCCAGTGCCAGCGCGCGCCAGGCATTGACCTCGGCGTCCTCATACCGTTTCGCAGTGTGATGAACCACGAGCTGCTCGACGAAACTCTGGACGGTCCCCGCGACAGACGTTCCACCTAGACGGCCCATGATCTCGATACCGGCCCGGATCAGCGGATCGATCCACTCACCGGCCCCCGTCTGGCGGAACAGTTTGAGGCTCGGATACCAGGGACTATCGTCGCGGTTGAGCTGCCAGCGCCAATCGGCGGCTTTCGGCAACAACAGCAGAACCGGCCGTCCCATCGCCCCGGCAAGATGCGCCATCGCCGTATCGGCGGTCACGACAACATCGAGTTGACTCAGAATCGCCAGACTGTCGTCGAGATCGCCGATCTCCGGGCCGAGATCGACGACCGGGGCGCGAAGCTTGTGGCTGTCCGCGGCACCCCGTCCCTTTTGCAGAGAGATATAGGTGACGCCCGGTACGCGCGGCAGAAGATTGATCTGGGCGACGGACAGCGAGCGGCGACGGTCCAGCGGGTGCGTCGGGCTACCCGCCCAGACCAGACCGACCTTAAGCCCTTCGACGGCGGCCAGACGTTTGCGCCACGCCGCTATGCGTTCCGGCAACGCCGACAGATAGGCATTGGCCGCGAAGGTTTCCGCGCCCGTGCCCAGGACATGCGGCAGGCTCAACAGCGACACGATTCGGTCGTGGCTCGGCGGCGAATCCGTGAAGCCGATCACAGTGTCGACACCCGCCAAGCGTTCGGCCAACGGCTTCAATGCGGCGTGACACATGAATAGGACGTGGCCGACGCGGCGGCGCGCCTCGGCGATGAACCGCGCGAACTGGACCGTGTCGCCGAGCCCCTGCTCGGCATGGATCAGCAGCGTCCCCGTGAAGGGCTTGCCGTCCCAAACGGGCGCGATCAGGCCCGGCGGCCTCATGGCCTTGACGCGGAAGCGCCATTCGTATTCAGCCCAGCCCTGCGCGAATCGACCATCGAGCAACTGGGTGAGCGCGAGATTGAGATGCGCATTGGCGAAATCAGGCACGAACCGCGCCAGGGTCTCGAATGCGTCCAGCGCCTCGGCGATCCTGCCCTGGTCGCGTAGCGCGATCCCCAGGTTGCACAGCGCCTCGGAGTCGGTTCCGACCCGCGCCAGGACGTCGCGATACAATTTCTCTGCTTCGGCAGGCCGGTCCTGATCGCGGATGACGTTGGCCAGTCCGACGACGGCGACCGGATCGGCCGGCGCGAGTTCCACGGCGCGCTTCAAAGCCGCTTCGGCCTCTGCGAAATGACCAAGCGACCGCAGCGTGGAACCGCGATTGGTCAGGGCATTCACATGGTTGGGGTCCAGCGCCAAGGCCCGGTCGAAGCACGCCAGCGCGTGGTCGAAACGGTCGAGGCGGTACAACGCATTGCCGAAGCTGAGATGGGCATCGGCGCGTTCCGGCGCGAGGACGATCGCCTTTTCCAGCGTGGCCGCCGCATCGGCGAATTGGCCGGCGGCCGTTTGCACCATCCCGAGATTGAGCAAGGCCGCCACATAGTCAGGCTTCAGCGCGACGGCCTGTCCCATCAATTGGATGGCCGAGTCGCTGTCGCCGTTCTGGTGCAGCAGCAAGCCGAGGAAGTGAAGCGCCGTAGGATTGTGCGGTTCGCGCGTCAAGATCGCGCTGTACATCCGCTCGTCGTAGTGGACACGGCCCGACTTATGCAGCTCGATGGCCGCGTCGACGTTCACCACAACAGACTGCGCACCCATGCCCCTCCCCGTGGACCGCATCCGCCGTTCCGTGACTGGTGCTTGTCCGGCCCCGTCATGGCTGAATTCCAGGCCAGGTCCATGATTCCATGCCCATTATCACTCCGTTA
>CAZNZI010000818.1:0-3249 GCA_964577475.1 uncultured Rhodospirillaceae bacterium | reverse complement strand
AGATCATAGGTGATCGGTCCCGCCACCGCGTCTTGGAAGTCGAGCAGGCCTAGGGCTTTCAATCCGGGCCGCGGCAGAACCATCAGATTTTCCGCGAAGAAGTCACGATAGACCATCGTCTCGGGCGTCGCGCGCGCGACGGGCAGCAGTGTTTGCCAGATCGCATCCCAATTCTTCTGCGCGGCTTCGCCCAGCGGCGTGTCACGCACGGCGGGCACATACCACAGCAGAAAGCGGCTGACCTCTTCGAGCAATTTCGTGTCGTCATAGCGCGGCAGATCGCCCGGGATCGCCGCCGCGCCCCGCTTGTGCAGATCGACCAGCCAATCGATGGCAAGGCCATACAGCAATGCCGGGTCGTCACCCGCGTCCATGCGCTGGGCCAGCGTGCGGTCACCGAAATCTTCCAGCAACACGAACCCGGCAGCCGGATCGTTCGCGAAGATCTCGGGTGCCGAGTAGCCAAGCCCGCGCAGATGGGCATCGATACGGACGAACGGGCGGATGTCGAGCTTGTCGGGCGGCACATCCATCAGCACGGCGCGGCGTCCAGCGTCCGTCAGGCGCCAATAGCGACGGAAGGAAGCGTCGCCTGCCAGCGGATCGATATGTGCGGCTCCCCACCGGACCGTGGACAGGAATGTACCGATAGCGGCTTGACGGTCAGCCATGGCTCATCACCGCCAGACGATCCTGCCATGCCGCACCGTCCAATGTCGCGAGGCGCGTGTCGCCTTCGCTCTCGGTCGCGAGCCGCAGATCGAGCCGCCGCGCGGGAAGGCGCGGACCGAGCCGTTCCGGCCACTCGATCAGCGCGATCCCCTCGGCAAAGGCGTCCTCGATCCCCAATTCCATCGCTTCGTCCGGATGGCTCAAGCGGAACAGATCGAAATGCCAGATCGGGCCGCGCTGCGAGGCATAGGTCTGCACCAGGGTGAAGGTCGGACTGGGCACGTCTTCGGTCGGGCCGGTCAGATGGCGGATGAAGGCGCGTGCGAGCGTGGTCTTGCCGGCGCCCAGAGGTCCCTCCAGCGCGATCACATCGCCCGGCCGCGCGGCGTTGGCCAAGCGGCGGCCCAGTGCCTCGGTAGCGGCTTCGTCAGGCAGAACAAGCGACAGCGGCATGGCTGTTTGTAGCCCGCCCGCCGCGCGCCGCGCAACGCCGTCCCGCCCGCCGCGATTGCCGGTTGATTCGCTGGCCTTCAGTCGCCCTGGTGGGGCCGGTTTGATGCCTCTAGCAGGGCTGGCAGGAGCAAGGTTGGCATGAGTGGCGCAGTGCAGGAAACCGATGCCGTCGTGATCGGTGCGGGGCCGGTGGGCCTCTTCGCCGTGTTCGAACTCGGCATGGTGCGGCTGCGCTGTCATGTGGTCGATTCGCTGGAGGCGATCGGCGGCCAGCTGGTCGCGCTCTACCCGACCAAGCCGATCTATGACATCCCCGGCTATCCCAAGATTCTCGCGGCCGCCCTGGTCGATCAACTGGCGGAACAGGCCGCCCCCTTCGCACCCACCTATCATCTCGGCGTCACCGTCACGATGCTGGTGCGCGAGGCCGATGGCCGCTGGCGCGTGACCTTGTCGAACGGCGAAGCGCTGCTGGCGCGTGCGGTGATCATCGCCGCCGGTGCGGGCGCCTTCGGGCCCAACCGCCCGCCGCTCGACAATCTTGCCGCCTATGAGGGCAAGAGCGTCTTCTATCTGGTGAAGCGCCAGGACGATTTCGCCGGTAAGCGCGTGGTGATCGCGGGCGGCGGCGATTCGGCGGCCGACTGGGCGATCGGTTTGGCGGATGTCGCGGCCAAGGTGATGGTGGTCCATCGCCGCGCCAAGTTCCGTTGCGCGCCCGACTCCGAAGCCAAGATGCAGGAACTGGCCAAGGCCGGGAAGATCGAGATGGTGATCCCTTATCAGCTCAAGGCGCTGGAAGGCGATCTCGGCCAGCTCACGGCAGTGATCGTCGCCGATCTCGAAGGCAACGACAAACGGCTCGAGGCCGACTGGCTGCTGCCCTTCTTCGGCCTGGCCGGCGATCTCGGACCGATCGCGCAATGGGGGCTCGATCTCGACGGTTATGCGATCAAGATCGATCCCGCGACCTGTGCCACCAACCTCCCGGGTGTCTTCGCGGTGGGCGACATCGCCACTTATCCGGGGAAGCTGAAGCTGATCCTGCAGGGTTTCGCGGAAGCCGCCGTCGCCGCGCATGCCGCCCATGGCGTCGCCCATCCCGGGCAAGCGCTGCACTTCGAATATTCGACGACGACCGGTGTACCGGGCGTGAAGAAATAGTCCTTCGAAGGTTTAGGCGGTTTTCTTCCAGGCCGCGGCCAGCAGTCCCGCACCGATCAGCAATGACCCGCCCGTGCGGTTGACGATACGTTGCACGGCGGGCTTCCGGATCGTGCGCCGTGCCGCCGAAGCGGTGATCGCATAGAGCAGGGCGTTGATCCCCGCCAGCGTCACGAAGGTCGCCTCGAAGATCGCCATCTGGTCCACGAGCGGTTTCGTCGTGTCGAGGAACTGGGGCAGGAAGGCGACGAAGAAGATGATGCTCTTCGGGTTCAGGGTCGTCACCGCGTAGGCATGCCAGAACATCCGGCGGTGCGAGACGTCGGGCGTGTCTTCCGCCTTCTGTTCGGTCACCACCGGCGCGCGCCAGAGTTTGACGCCGAGATAGATCAGATAGGCGGCGCCGATCCATTTGAGGATGGTGAACAGCGCCGCCGAGGCGGCCAGGATCGCGCCCAGGCCCAGCATCGAACCCGTCATCGCCGTGAAGTCGCCCAGTGCCACGCCCGCTGCTGTGGTGTAGGCCGAGCGGCGACCATGGCTCAGCGCATGCGAGATCACCAGCAGCACGGTCGGGCCGGGAATCGCCAGCAGGATCGCGGAGGCGGCAACGAAGGCAAGCCAATGGTCGAGCGTCATGGATGGTCTCCTGTCGGAGCCATCAAGCTCTTGGTTGCCGGGCGGTGGCAAGGGCTTTTGTGGGGCCCATCCTTCGAGACGGCCACTCCGTGGCCTCCTCAGGATGAGGACTATTCTGAAAATCCTCATGGTGTGCGACGTGTACGTCGCACCTGCGCAGCAAGGCGTCTCGAACCATGGGCCGCGAAGAAGTTGCTACGCCACCCCCGCCGGAATGCGCACCACGACGCGGCTGGTGCCGGTCGCCAAGTCCTCGACCGCCAGCGCGCCGCCATGCAGCGCGACGATCTTGCGGGCCAGCGAGAGGCCGACATCGCCCTC
>CAZNZI010000817.1:0-7619 GCA_964577475.1 uncultured Rhodospirillaceae bacterium | reverse complement strand
GCCAGTCGATCAGCGTCGCTGCGTCGCCGGACTGATAGCGGCGGAACTGCCAGAAGCTTTCACCCGGACCCGAGCGGCGGAGGCCATGGACGCCGAGTGCAACGGTGGAGGCGACTCGTTCCGCCTCGACCAGCAAAGGCGGCAGTCGCGCGGCCAGAGCCTCGGCGCGAAGTTGGGTAGTGGCCGTTTCGAGACTTCCCCCACCCCTACCCCTCCCCACAAGGGGGAGGGAATTAGTTTTCTCTTTCCCTCCCCTTGATGGGGAGGGACCCGCGCCTTCCAAACGTCCACCGGACGTTTGGAACGAACGCTCCTGCGGAGCATTCGCCGGCGACGGGTGGGTGGGGTGATCGCTCAACCCAGAGTCCCGACCAGCGCGCGGATCACCTGATCGATCGTCACACCCTCGGCGCGCGCCGCGAAACCCAGCGCCATGCGGTGCGAGAGCACGGGTGCGGCGAGCGCGGCGATGTCGTCGCGCGAGGGGGCGAAACGGCCCTGCATCAGGGCGCGGGCGCGCACCGCCAGCATCAGCGCCTGGGCCGCGCGCGGGCCCGGACCCCAGGCCACCGATCTGCGCACGATCTCGAGCGGGCTGTCCTCTGGGCGGCCGGCACGTACCAGGTTGAGGATCGCGTCGACGACCGAGTCGCCCACCGGCACATGGCGCACCAAGCGCTGGGCGGCGCGCAACCCGGCCGCATCGAGCACCGGTGTCGCCTCGTCTTCCGCCGGACCCGTGGTCGCGACCAGCATGCGGCGCTCGGCGTCCCGTTCGGGATAGTCGACATCGATGCGCATGAGGAACCGGTCGAGCTGCGCTTCGGGCAGCGGGTAGGTGCCCTCCTGTTCCAGCGGGTTCTGAGTTGCCAACACATGGAACGGTTCGGGCAGATCGTGATACTGGCCGGCGATCGAGACCTTGTGCTCCTGCATCGCCTGGAGCAGCGCCGACTGGGTGCGCGGGCTCGCGCGATTGATTTCGTCAGCCATCAGCAATTGGCAGAAGACCGGACCCTGGATGAAGCGGAAGGCGCGCGCGCCGCCGGCCGATTCCTCCAGCACTTCGGAACCGAGAATGTCGGCGGGCATCAGGTCGGGCGTGAACTGGACGCGGCGCGCGTTGAGGCCGAACACGGTCCCCAGAGTCAGTACCAGGCGCGTCTTGGCCAGGCCCGGCACACCCATGAGCAGCGCGTGACCACCCGCGAGCAAGGTGATAATGCTCTGTTCGATCACCGCGTCCTGGCCGAAAATGACGCGGCCCACGGCAGCGCGCACTTCGGCCAGGCGGTTGTTAAGCCGCTCGATCTCTTCGCCGGCCCGATCTGCATCGATTATGGGCACAGGCGCGGAACTGGAACTGGGCGTCACGGGTTATTCGCTCCGGAGGCTGGAGTGGCGGAAGGACACAGCGGATCGCAGCGACGGAGCCGGGTCAATTGCGGCCGGCTCGACATGCGCATCGCCCGCGACGGTACGTGGTTTTACCATGGCACGCCGATTGGCCGCAAAGAGATGGTACGGCTGTTTTCGACCATCCTGGAACGGCGGGACGACGGTTCATATTGGCTCGCTTCGCCGGCAGAAGAGGGCATCATCGATGTCGAAGATGCCCCTTTTATGGCGGTCGAACTGTTCGCCGAGGGGGTAGGCCAGGACCAGCGCCTCTCGTTCCGGACCAATGTGGACGATATCATCCCCTTGGACGGCGACCACCCGTTGCGCGTCACAGCCCTCGCCGATGCTGCGGTGCATGATGATTCCCATGGCGCGGTTCCTTACCTTTTTGTGAGAAAAGGGCTAGAAGCGCGCCTGTCCCGCGCGGTTTATTATGAACTGGTGGGACTGGGTGTGGAGGAGCGGCGCGATGGCGCGCCGGACTATGGTGTATGGAGCGCGGGTCACTTCTTTCCGTTGGGCCGATTGCCGCAGGATTGACGGCGGTTGATATCCGCAAGCGGCTGCACGGGCGGCCGTTCACCGAAGAACGCGGCGACGTGCACACGGCCCAGACCTTGGGCGATGCCGCGGATCTGCCGCGGCCGGTTCTGGCAAAGACGGTGCCCGCCGCAGTCCTGGTGCCGCTGGTCGATCATCCGACGGGGCTGACGGTTCTGCTGACGCGGCGGACGGCTCATCTCGATCATCATGCCGGACAAGTCAGCTTCCCCGGCGGGCGCGTCGAAGAGGGCGACGCCGATCCGGTGGCAACCGCGTTGCGCGAAACCCAAGAGGAGATCGGCCTCGACCCCAGCCATATCGAAGTGATCGGGCGGCTTGACGGCTATATGACCATCACCAATTTCGCGGTGGTGCCGATCGTGGGTCTGGTGCGGCCGCCCTTCGACCTGAAGCCCGATCCGTTCGAAGTGGACGAAGTGTTCGAAGTGCCCTTCGACTTCATCCTCGACCCGGCCAATCATCAGCGCCATTTCCGTGACGGGCCCGATGGCAAGCGGCGCTATTTCTATGCCCTGCCCTATGGGCCGCATTACATCTGGGGCGCCACGGCGGCCATGCTGGTCAACCTGGCCGAGGCGCTGCGGCTGCCGTCTTGAGCGATTCTCCGACAGCGAAGAGGGACGAGCCCGTCGGTCAGCTCGGTCCGCAGGCATGGCTGACCGCGCCGGCGACGCGCGCGGTGCTGGCCGCGCTGACCGCCGATGGCGGCGAGGTGCGCTTCGTCGGCGGCTGCGTGCGTGATTCGGTCCTGCGCCGCCCGGTGCGCGACATCGACATCGCCACCCATGACCAACCCGAGAAAGTCATGACCTTGCTGGAGCGCGCCGGCATCCGCGCGATCCCGACCGGCATCGATCACGGGACCGTGACGGCGATGGTTCCGGGCGAGGCGGGCAACGCGCATTTCGAGATCACCACCCTGCGCCGCGACGTCGAGACCGACGGACGCCGTGCCAAGGTGAGCTTCGACGCCGACTGGACCACCGACGCGGCGCGGCGCGACTTTACCATGAACGCGCTGTTCTGCGACGCCGAAGGGCGCATCTACGATCCCTTCGACGGCCTGCCCGATCTGGGCGCGGGGCGCGTGCGTTTCGTCGGCAATGCGATGAAGCGCGTCGACGAGGATGCGCTGCGCATCCTGCGCTTCTATCGGTTCTACGCGCATTTCGGCAACCCGCCGGCCAATCCCGACGCGATGGCCGCGTGCCGCAAACAGGCACAGAAATTGACGACCCTGTCGGGCGAGCGGATCGCGGGTGAACTCGCACGCCTGCTGGAGGCGCCCGATCCCGCGACTATCCTGCTGCTGATGCGCGACGAACGGGTGCTGCAGCATATCCTGCCGGAGGCCGAGGATTTTGGGCGGCTGCGCGTGCTGACTTTTCTCGACACGCGCGGGCTGATGCGGGATGCGATCAAGGCCGATCCGTTGCGGCGGCTGGCGGCGGTGCTGCCAAAGGACGCAGCGCTCGCCGAGACCGTCGCCCGGCGGTTGAAATTCTCCAACGCCCAGATCGAGCGGCTGGTCGCGCTGGCGGCCCCGCCCGCCCTACCCGATCCGGATGAGGGGGAGGCCGCCACACTGGGCCTGCTGCATCGTCTGGGCGCCGAGCGCTTTATTGACCTCGCCATGCTGGCCTGGGCTGGGAGACGGGCCATGGAGGCCCACCGCACCGGCGATAACGAGCATTGGGTCGCGATGATCGATACCGCGCTCGCATGGGAGCCCAAACGCCTGCCGGTCAATGGTGCGGACGTACTGGCGTTGGGCATCGCCGCCGGACCGCAGGTTGGCCGGCTGCTGACGGCGGTGGAGGATTGGTGGATCGCCGGCGGCTTCAAGGCCAGCCGTGACGAAACGCTGACACAGTTGAAACACCAGGCGTCACTGGCCTAGAAACAGCGGCGCAAAGTCTGAAGTCAAAAGAGAGAAACGATGGCGATGAACTCCCTCTGTGTGTTCTGCGGCTCCAATCCCGGCCGCGACCCCGACTATATGAAGTCCGCAACCGCCATGGGCAATCTGCTCGGCCGGCGCGGTATCACGATGATCTATGGCGGCGGCCATGTCGGGCTGATGGGCGCGTCGGCCGATGCCTGCCTCGATGCCGGCGGCAAGGTGATCGGCGTGATTCCGCGTTCCTTGATGCAGCGGGAGCAAGGGCATAACCGCCTGACCGAGCAGCATGTGGTCGGCACCATGCACGAGCGCAAGGCGATGATGAACAAGCTGTCGGACGGCTTCATCATCCTGCCGGGCGGCATCGGCACGCTTGAGGAATTCTTCGAGATCTGGAGCTGGGGCAATCTCGGCATCCATGCCAAGCCCTTCGGCGTGCTGGAGGTCAACGGCTTCTGGGCGCCGATGCTGACCTTCCTCGACCGCATGACGGCGGACGGATTCGTGAAGCCGGAGTTCCGCGGCCTGGTGCGCGTCTCGACCGATCCGTCGGAGCTGTTGCAGGCGATGGCCGATTACCGCGCCCCGACGGGCGCGGTGTGGCGCGCGGAAGATCGGATTTAGATCAGGAAAGAGTTGTCATTGCGGAGAGCGTAGCGACGCGGCAATCCAGGATGGCGCATGAACCCTGGATTGCTTCGCGGAGCCTGTCCTCGGGCCGCGCTCCGCGCGGACCCGGGGGCTCGCAATGACGATTTGAGACGACCAATCAAACGTCGCTGAAATCCGAACCGCCGTCGAAGCCGCCGTCGTCGAAACTTGAGGAATCGTCGCCTGCGTCATCGAATGAGGCGTCCCGCAGGTTGGGATCATCCATCTGCGGCAGGCTGTCGCGGCCGGCGGCCGTGTCGGCGTCGCCGTAGTTGTTGACCGTGATGTTCTCGACATTCTCGACCATGCCGGACTGGCCGCCCCACGGGCCGTAACCGGCACCACCGAACCCGCCATAGCCGCCATACAGGTGGTGGCCGCCGAACAGCGAGGCAATGCCCTCGGCCAGCAGTGTGCCGCCGGCGACACCGGCCGCCATGCTGGCCGCGTTGCGCAGAAAACCCCCGCCGCCCCACGGGCCTGCAGCGGGTTGCTGATAAGCGGGCTGCTGATACTGAGGCTGTTGGTACTGAGGCTGCGCGGCCTGATACGGAGCCTGCTGCGGCTGGGGCTGGGGCTGCGCCTGAGACTGCGTAGGCCGCGTGCCCCAGGGACCAGCGCTCGACGCACCGGCCGCGCCGCCGAGGAAGCTCGATCCCTGTACGGGCGCGCCTTCCTGTTGCGAGAGCGCGTGCTCGAGCTGCGCGATCCGGGTCGTGGCGTGATTGAGGGCCATCTCCTGGATCAGTACCGCCTGGGTCAGGCCATAGGCGGCGTCGGGCAGTTTGGCCGCGCGATCACGGATATAGGCCAAGGCATCCGGGTCCTTCGGCGTCGACGTGGTCTGCGCCAAACGGTCGAATACGCTATCGATCAGTGCTTTTTCCTGAGGCGTCATCGGTCGATCTCCCTCAACCAAGCCGGGCAAGATGTATCCCGCGGCCGTGGCAAATCAAGGGCAGGCCAATTAACTTTAGTTCATTGTTACAAAGGGTTCCCAGCCTCACGGCATCCGCGATATGGCCGAATGGCTCCAGCTAAATGAACATTGTTTAGCAAAAGATCACTGTTTATTCTTTGGCTATGAGTATCGTGGAACGCCAAGCGCGGCAGCAGGCCACCATCCGCCGGGCCATTCTCGACGCGGCGCTATCGATCGCGGCGGCGGAGGGCTGGGAGGCGGTCACCATGCGGCGGATCGCCGAGCGGATCGAATACAGCCCGGCAACGCTCTACGCCCATTTCCCGGCCAAGCGCGACCTGATGGCGGTTCTGGCGCGGCTGGGCTTTGCCACTTTGGCCGACCGGCTGAGCCAGGTGCGGGACACCGCCCCCGAACGACGGTTGCGCGCCCTGGCCGCGCTGATCTGGGACTTCGCCTTCGCGAACCGGGCACTTTACGACCTGACCGCCGCCGAGACGATTTTCGCGCCCGACGCGCCGCCACCCGAAGCGCTGGCCGTGCTGCGGACGTTGGGCGAAGCGGTAGCGGGCGTGGCCGGGATCACGCGCACCGATCTCGACGAGCTGACCGATCTGCTCTGGGCCGCCATTACCGGCCTGATCGCCCAGACGCGATTGGGACGGGTGGCGGGCGGGACGGCCCGCGCCCGCCATCTGCTCGACCGCGCGGTCGGCGATCATATGGCTGTGTGGCGCGCACGCTGAGGCTTGCCGCCGCCGAATCACGATGATCGAATGCGCAGCGCCATGAGACAGCACCCATGACCGGCGAGCCGTCCACCGATACGAATTCCGTCGAGACCCTGCTGCGCGATGCGTTCGTGCTGATCAATGCCGGCCGCAAGGGTGTCGCGATCCAGAACCTGAGCCTCGCCTTCAAACAGGCGAACGAGACAAAATCGCATCAGGTTCCGCACATCTACAATCTGCTCTGGAATCTCTACTACACCGTCACGCCGGATACGGCGGGTGTCACGGAGGGTTACGTTGTGCCGGTCGCCATGGGCAATCAGCATCGCGTTGCCGGAGACCAGGCGAAGGCGATCGCGTCCTATGGCCAGGCGACCGAGATCAAGCCGCGTTTGCCCTTCGCATTCTCATGTATGGCCAACGCCCACGCCTTTTTAGGCGACCATGTGGCGGCCCATCGCAATTTCGCGCGAGCAGCGAAGCTGATCGACGGCTGGCGCGAGAGCATCGTCAATCTGGATGACGGCTTCCTGCGCGAGATCGTGACACGGTCTGCTGCGACCGTGCCGCTGGAACGGCAAGGGGCCTTCGCCCATCGACCGGGCGATCTGGTGGTCGTGATCGGCTGCGACTCGACCTATTACCGCCGCTTTGCCGCACCGTTGATCGCGTCGATCCGCGAGCGCGGCGGGGCGCGGATTGCGATCCACATCCACCTGATCGACCCCGAACCCGATGTGCTCGCCGACGCTACGGCGCGCTCCGCGCAGGACGATGCGATCAACTACACCTGGGAGCGGTTGACCGACCGCAATTTCCTGCTGGAGACCTTTTACGCCTGCGCGCGGTTTCTGCGCATGAACCAGATTTTCGATCTTTACGGCAATGCGGTCGAATACCTGATCCTCGACATCGATGCGGTGGTGATGGCCGATCTGCGCGAGGCGATCTGCCGGCCGGGCAGCGCCGACATCACCTTCGTGCGCGACGACGCGCCTGCCACCAATGTCTGGGTCCGCTACCTCGCCGGTGCGATCCATGTGGCGCGGCCGGCCAAGGCACGTGCCTATTTCGACGCGGTGGCACGCTATGTGGAAGAATTCTATCGCGCGCCGCACAACCGGTTTCTCGACCAGATCGCGCTTTACGCGGCGGCAGCCAACAAACAGGTTCTGAGCACAGTGCCCGAGATCGGCACGTTCGATCGGCTCATCGTATCGGAACGTCCGGAGGACAATCCGCCGCTGCTCTATTTCTACGCCAGCCGCACACCCGCGACGCTGGAGACGACCAGCGACGGGGTGGTGGCCAGCCTGGAGAACAGCTAAGCGGTGCGGCTTTCCGCCTTCGTGCCCTTGGAGCCCTTGGCCGCGATGGCCGCCTGTGCAGCGGACAGACGGGCAATCGGCACGCGATAGGGCGAGCACGAGACGTAGTCGAGCCCGAC
>CAZNZI010000816.1:0-7402 GCA_964577475.1 uncultured Rhodospirillaceae bacterium | reverse complement strand
CGGCGTGCTGATCGATTGGCGGGCGGTCGAGGCGCGCGCCAAGAAGCTGCTCGACCGCGTCGGGCTGAAGATCGACCCGCGCAAGCAGGTGAGCGAGCTGCGGCCGGACGAGATCGCCATGGTGTCGATCGCCAAGGCGATCGGCAGCGATGCCAAGATCGTCATTCTCGACGAGCCGACCTCGGCGCTGCTGCCCTCCGAGGTCGCGATCCTGTTCGAGCATATGCGGCGGCTGGCCAAGGAGGGCCACTCGTTCCTCTATGTCAGCCACCGCCTGACCGAAGTGTTCGAGATCGCCGACCGCGTGACCGTGCTGCGCGACGGCAAGCGGGTGGGTACGTGGGCGCGCGCCGAGATGTCGCGCCGGACGATCATCGAAGCCATCGTCGGCGGCAACAAGACGCTGACCGAAGAACACAGTGCCGTCCCCGCACATTTCGGCGCGACGATTCTCGAAGCCACCGCGATCGGCGGCGGGAAGGTGCAGGAGCTTTCTTTCGCCATGAAAGCCGGTGAGATCGTCGGCCTGGCGGGCCTGCCCGGCAGCGGCGCCGAGGAGGCGTTCGATCTGCTGTTCGGCCGCGCGCCGATGGAACGCGGAACGCTGGCGGTGCAGGGCAAGCCCGTCACCTTGCGAAGTACGCGCGATGCCAAGGATGCCGGCATCGCGCTCGTGCCGAAGGATCGCCATGCAGAAAGCCTGCTGCCGGGCGCCAGCGTGCGCGAAAACATCTCGCTGCCCAATCTCGGCCGCTTCACCACCGATCCGGTGGTGCGCTTCATCAACCGCGGCAGGGAACGCGCCGAAGCGCTCGACGTCGCCAAACGGCTCGCGGTGAAAACGGCCAGTATCGAGGCGCCGATCGATTCGCTTTCGGGTGGCAATCAGCAGAAGGCGATCCTGGGCCGGTGGCTGGCCAGTGGCGCGAAAGTGTTCATGCTGAACTCGCCGACCGCCGCGGTGGACATCGGTGCGAAGTCGGAGATCTACAAACTGATCCGTCAGATCGCCGCCGATGGCGCGGCGGTGATCTTCACCTCGACCGAGGTCGAGGAGTTCCCGCGCGTCTGCCATCGCGTGCTGGTGTTCAGCGGCGGGCGCGTGGTGGGCGAAGTGTCGGGCAGCAACGCGACCGAAACGAAAATCATGCATTTGGCCGTCGGAGGCGGGGATGAAGGTTAGCCTGAGCATGGACGGCGCGGCGACGAAGCCGCGCACCGACTTCGCCGTCTGGTTCGCGCGCTACGGCACGATCCTGTCGCTGGTCATCCTGCTGATCGCCTTCTCGATCGCGCGCGACGACGTGTTCCCGACGGTCAACAACCTGCTCAACATCATGAACCAGATCGCCATCCTGGGAACGATGGCGTTCGGCCTGACCGTCTGCCTGGTCATGGGCCTGTTCGATCTTTCCATCGCGGCGATGGCGACGCTCGGCGGCTATGTCGCCACCTTCCTGCTGGTCAACGACGATTCGTTGGCCACGCCGATCGCGGTGATCGTCTCCCTCGCCATCGCGGCGATCATCGGCATCGCCAACGGACTGGTCGTCAGCTATCTCGGCATCTCGGCCTTCATCGCGACCCTGGCCACCGGTTCGATCATCACCGGCGCGATGCTCGGCATCTCGGGCTCGAAGACGATCATCACCGGCATTCCCGACGACTTCATGGCGATCGGCCAAGGCACCATCGCCGGTATTCCCAATGCCGCTGTCATCATGCTGGCGGTGGGGATCATTCTCTGGCTGCTGCTGGAACACACGCAGATCGGCCGACACCTCTACGCGATCGGCGGCAACGCGGAAGCCTCGCGCCTGTCGGGCATCGTGGTGAAGCGCTATGCACCCTTCGCGCTGGCCATCTGCGCCACCTGCGCGGGCCTCGGCGGATTGATGGCGGCCTCGGTGCTGGGGGCCGGACGGCCGCAGGGCGTGGGCGACGGTTATCTGTTGAACGCCTTCGCCGCCGTCTTCATTGGCGCCTCGACCTTGCGCCCCGGCAAGTTCCACATCCTCGGCACCTTCGTCGGGGTGCTGCTGATCGGCGTGATCAACAACGGCCTCTCCGTGATGGGCGTGCCGACCTATTGGCAATACATCGTGCAGGGCATTCTGCTGGTGATCGCGCTGTTCAGCGCCGGCATCCTGACGATGCGCCGGCGCTGAACGCGGGCTAGGCCGCCCTCAACGCGGGCCGTTCGGGCGAGAGATCGGCCGCCGTCACGCCGCCTTCTTCCAGGTCCGTCGGCATCGCCTGGCCGCGCGCGAGTGCGCCGACCGCGCGGCCCATGGCGGGCGCGGTCTGGATGCCGTAGCCACCGTGCCCGGCCAGCCAGAAGAAGCCTTCGGCCTTCGCATCGAATCCGGCGACGATCATCTTGTCCTTGGTGAAGGTCCGCAGACCCGCCCATTTGGCAGCCAGCCGCTTCGGCGCATAGGTGGTGGCCGTCTCGACGCGGTCCATCACGATGGCGACGTCGATATCCTCCGGCTGTGCGTCGCAGGGATCAGACGGCGTCTCGTCGGCCGGCGAGGCCAGGATACGGCCGGCATCGGGCTTGAAGTAGTAGGTCTCATCGACATCGATCACTGCCGGCCACTCTTCGATGGCACGCGGATCGGCGACATCGAAGGTAACCGCCGTGCGCCGCTTCGGCACCAGACCGACCGGCGCGACACCGGCGAGCTTCGCGAGTTCATCGGCCCAGGCGCCCGCGGCATTGATCACCACCGGCGCCGCGACCGTGTCGCCACCGAGATCGATGATCCACTGTCCACCGCCGCGCTTGAGGCTTTTGATCGCGACGCTGTTGATTGCTTGCCCGCCATGCTGGCGCAGGCCACGTAGATAACCCTGGAGCAGCGCAGCGACATCGATGTCGGCAGCATCGGGTTCGAGCACGCCTTGTGCGATATAGTTCTCGCGCAGCGCCGGGATCGTCTTCTGCACGCGCACGGCATCGAGCCGTTCGAGATTGCCGACGAAGCGGCTGCTGTTCTGGAAATGGACGTCGAGCGCCTTGGTCTGGTCGGCGCGCGCGATGAAAAGACAGCCGCGCTTCTTCACAAGCGGCACGTCGCTGAAACCGGCGGGCGGCGTCTGATAGAAGGCACGGCTGCCCACCGTCAGCGCGCGGATGCCGGCATTGCCATAGCATTCGGTGAAGAGCGCCGCCGAACGTCCGGTCGAGTGATAGCCGGGCTGACTTTCGCGTTCGAGGATCAGAACCTTGCCATGCGGCGCAAGATTAAATGCCGCCGACGCCCCCGCCATGCCGGCGCCGATGATGATGAAATCGAAATTCTGCATGCTGGCCTGGACCCACCTCGAATGAACGCGCGCAGTATTGTCGTGCCCGATCAGGAACGAAAGCGCCTTCTGGCTGCATAGCCTCTACCGGCCTCCCGCATGAGTTATGCCCTGGCTTTTGCGCGGCTGATTGGATCTCGGCCGGCAGGCACAGACCACAGCCGCAAATTGGCATTATAATTGGTATTGTCACGGAGCCCGATTTTGGTAGAGTTTTGGCGCCACGAAAGACGATCTGTATAAAGCGGTATCATACGTCCGATTGGAAACTCGAGAATAGTCAGCGTTTATCGGGTATTTCCTCACTTTTCGGGCGGCCGGAAATTGATAATACCAATTTAGATCCGGATGAGGGAATGGAAGGGAGACCGAAAGAAGCGGCGGAGACGCGATGACGCGCTATCTGCTGGGTCTCGACATCGGCAGTTCGATGACCAAGGCCGCCCTGTTCGATCGGGCCGGCCACGAGGTGGCACGCGCCCGCGAACCGACGCGGGTTGCACGGCCGCAGCCGTCCTGGGTCGAGATCGATCCCGATCACGTATGGCGGGCGGTGATTGCCGTCTGCCGCGCCGTTCTGACGGAAGCGCGGATTGCGCCGGCCGAGATCGCCGCGGTCGGCGTGACCGGGGTGATGGTGGGCGCCTGGGTCGTCGATGCGCAAGGCGCGGCACTGCGTCCCGGCATCCTGTGGGAAGACGGCCGCAGCCAGCCATGGATTGAACGCCAGGAAGCAGCGCATCCCGGCTTCCTGTCGCGCATGTTCAGGCAGTCGGGATCGGCGATGCAGCAAGGTTGCACGCTGCCGGTGCTGCGCTGGCTGGCCGATCACGAGCCGGACGTGCTGGCGCGCGCCGCTGCCGTGTACGGTTCCAAGGACTATGTGCGCCATAAGTTGACCGGCACGGTCGCCACCGATCGCACCGAAGCGGCGGTGGCGCCCGGCAGCGCGCGTAGCCGCGACCGCAGTCCTGAATTGATTGACGCCTTCGGCCTGAAGCCTCGGGCTCATCTTCTGCCGCGCGCCCTCGACTCGGAGACCATCGCGGGACTGGTCACTGCCGAAGCCGCAAGCGCGACCGGTTTGGCCGAGGGCACGCCGGTCGCCGTCGGCGCGGGCGACGTGCCGGCAAGCGTACTGGGCGCCGGCGGCGGCGCGCCGGGCCATGCCCTGACCATTCTCGGCACCACCTGCCTCAACGGCGTGGTGGTCGATGCGCCCCTGTTCGAACCTGCCGATCTCGGCTTGCTGTTCACCCTGCCCGGCAATCTGTGGCTGCGCACCATGGTGAACGTGGCGGGCACCATCAATCTCGATTGGTTCCTGGCAACCTTCTGCGCCGAATGGGCCACGGCGCCGGACGCCTTCGCACGGCTTGAGGCGCTGGCCAAAGAATCGCCGCGGGGCGCGAACGGGCTGACCTATCTGCCCTATCTCAGCGATGCCGGCATCATCGCGCCGGTGGTCGAACCGGGCGCGCGCGCCGTCTTCGCCGGATTGTCGCTCGCACATAACCGTGCCGATCTGGCCCGCGCCGTCTACGAAGGCCTGTTGCTGTCGGTGCGCGATTGCTTCGCAGCCACGGCGATGCCGGTAACCCGCATCCGTCTGGTCGGCGGTGGATCGCGCAGTGATTTCATCGCGCAGATGCTGGCGGATATCACAGGGACTCCCGTCGAGGTGCCGGCCGGCAGCGAGTTCGGCGCCAAAGGCGCGGCGCTGATGGCCGCGACCGCGATCCGCTGGTTTGCGAATGTGCGCGAGGCCTCGCTCGCCACGCACGCGGCTGGCCGCAGCTTCGCGCCCGACACGGCAGCGACCTCTGCGTTTCAACCCATCTTCGAGCGCTACCGCATTCAACGCGACGCCGCGCTTGCCGGCGTCGTCGCCGCCAGACACCGCAAAGGAGCATCATCGTGACCGCATCGGCCGCAGCCTATTTGCGCGAAGCCGCAAAATGGCTCGATACCCTTATGACGGGGCAGGAGAAGGCTTTCGAGGCCGCGACTGCGGCGATCGCCAAGGCCATCGCCGACGACAAGCTGATCTATCTCTTCGGCACCGGTCACTCGCACATCCTGTCCGAGGAAGGCCATTTCCGCGCCGGCGGCCTGGCCTGCGTGGTGCCGATCCTGTCGACGGCGCTGATGCTGCATGAAGGCGCGGTGGCGGGCACGAAGTTCGAACGGATGTCGGGCATGGCCGAGGTCGTGTTCTCGCGCTACGCGGTCGGGCCAGGCGATGTGCTGTTCGTGTTCTCCAACAGCGGCGTCAATGCGGTGCCGATCGAAGCGGCGCGGATCGGCAAAGCCCGCGGCGCGACCGTGATCGCCATCAGTTCGGAGGACTATTCACGGGCCGCCGCCAACGGCCGCCCGCGCCTGGCCGAATTGGCCGACATCGCCATCGATAACAAGGCGCCGCCCGGTGACGCCATCATGCCGATGACGTCCGACGGGCTGCGCGCCGGCCCGATCTCGACCGTGGTGGGTGCTGCGATCCTGAATGCACTGTTCGTCGATGCCGGGCAGCGCTGCCTCGCCGCCGGTGTCGATGTGCCGGTCTATGTCAGCGCCAATGTGCCGGGCGCGATGGAGCGCAACGCCGCGCTGATCGAACGCTACGGCAAGCGCAATCCGCATCTGTGAGTTTCGACACGCCGTTTTTTTGGGGACTAACAAGGAGGAGGTACGGAGATGAAAAGTAAGCTTTTGACTGCCGGGGCGGTTGCCCTGTCGCTGCTTTCGACCGGCGCCATGGCCGCCGATCCGGTGACGATCACCGTTTGGCACATGGAGCAGCCCGCTGCGCGCGTGGCCCGCATCCAGGAGTTGATGGATGCCTTCAACAAGGCCAATCCCGGCATCGTGGTGAAGGAAGAGCCGCAGAGCTGGACCGAGATCTATGCCAAGGCGCCCGCCGCGATCAGCGCCGGCACCGGCCCGGACATCCTGTTCGCGATTCCCGATTTCACCACCGTGATCAGCAAGGTCAGCAAGATCGATTCGGTCGCCGATTTCGTGAAGGAGCTCGACGCCAAGCACCACTTCGTCAAGTCGACTGTCGCGCCGTACTCCTATGGCGGCGGCGTCTGGGCGGTGCCGCTCTACAACATGGTGCTCTCGCTCTGGTACCGCAAAAGCGTCCTCGAAAAGGCCGGCGTGAAGGTGCCGACCACCTGGACCGAATGGACCGAAGCCGCCAAGAAGCTGACCACCAAGGGCGTCTATGGCATGGGCCTGCCGGCCAACAAGCAGCTCTACACCGACCAGACCATTTATAGCCTGATGGTCAATTCGGGTGCGACCGAGCTCTACAACGCCGACGGCACGGTGCGCTTCAACAATCCGCAGACGGTGGCCGCCTATCAGGAATACGCCAACCTCTACAAGTTCTCGGCGCCTGATGCTGCGAACTGGACCTGGGGCGAGGCGGAAGCCTGCTTCGACGCCGAGAGCTGCGCGATGATCCTGCAGTTCACGACGATCAAGGGCTTCAACGACAAGAAGGGCTCGAATCCGGCAGATCTGGGCGTCGCCCCGATCCCGCATGCCGACAACGAAAAGGCCTCGGCGACGATCTCGTACTCCAACGCGGTGATCATCCTGGCCAAGGATGCCGCCAAGAAGGATGCGGCGAAGAAGTTCATCGCCTATCTGCTGGAACCGGAAAACTACGGCAAGTTCCTGAACATGGAGCCGGGCCTGTTCCTGCCGGTGACGGAAGACGGCGCAAAGGCGCCCTCGCTCTGGAGTGATCCGCTGGTCGTGAAGTACAAGTCGCAGTTCGAGACGATGATCGCCAACAGCCAGAACGGCTCGCTGTTCGGCTTCACCGGCGGCCATGTGTTCCCCTCGATCGGCGCGATCTCGGCCCAGAACCTTCTGTCGGCGACGTTGCAAAAAGTCGTGATCGACAACCAGGCGCCCGCCGCCGCGGTTGCCGCCGGCCAGAAGGAGATGGAAGCCGCGACGAAGTAAGCGCAAGCTGAACCGGATGGCCGTCCGTGAACGACCTGCGCGGACGGCCGCCGGGACCAAGACATGATCACCAACCGGTCCGTTCTGTTCGCCTATGCCCTGATCGCGC
>CAZNZI010000815.1:0-5329 GCA_964577475.1 uncultured Rhodospirillaceae bacterium | reverse complement strand
CGCCAGTTCTCGTTGCGGCCCAGTGAGCACGAAGACAACGCGAAGCCGGAACACGCAGGTCTGGGTATGTGGATCGTGCGCCGCAACGTAGAACTTCTTGGCGGAAAAGTGACGGCTTCGAATCGTCCTGGTGGCGGGCTGAGCGTAAAAGTTTCGCTTCCGCAATATGGCGCCGGGGGCAGCGGAACGCGCGCCGCTTAGGCGTTCCAGAGACACGTCTTAGTCACTGGCGACAAGGACTTCGCGGAACCTACTGTGCCATCGCGATTGCGGTGCACATCAGTAGGAGTCGCGGACATGAACGTCGCCTTGGAATCCGTTCGCTTTCGCTCGGACGCCGACGCCGCCCACATCCATCCCGTCATCCTCTCGGGCGGCGCGGGGACGCGCCTCTGGCCGCTGTCGCGCCGCGATTATCCGAAGCAGCTTCTGTCTCTGACATCCAAGAAGTCGATGATCCAGGAGACCACGCTGCGCACCGCGGGTCTGCCGGGCTGCTCCGATCCGATCATCGTCTGCAATGCGGAACACCGCCACATCATCACCGAGCAGCTCGGCGAGGTGGGCGTGACGCCGCGCAAGTTCATCCTTGAGCCGGTCGGTCGCAACACGTGTCCTGCCGTCGCCGCGGTGGCCTTGTGGCTGGTGCGGGAAGATCCGGAAGCCCTGATGCTGGTGCAGCCGTCCGATCACGTGATCGCCGGGTCCGCCGCGTTTCGCGCCGCCGTGAATTTCGGGGTCCCGGCGGCCCGCGCCGGCAAGTTCATAACCTTCGGCATCACGCCGACTCATCCGGCGACCGGCTTTGGCTACATCCAGTCGGGCGCGGTGATGGAAGGCGTGGATGCCGTGCGCATCGTCAGCCGTTTCGTCGAGAAGCCCGACAGCGCAACGGCCCAAGGCTATGTCAGCAGCGGCCAGTATCTCTGGAACAGCGGTATCTTCCTGATGCGGGCGCGTGATTTTCTGGACGAGCTCGAACATCTCAACCCGACGATCTCGGCGGCCTGCGCCAAGTCGGTGGAGCAGGGACAGGATTGCGAAGAGTGCCTGTCGCTCGACGCCAACTGCTTCATCGGCGCCACGCCGCTCTCGATCGATCGGGCAGTGATGGAGCATACCGACAAGGCGGCCGTGGTCGCCGTGGACATGGGTTGGCACGATGTAGGGTCGTGGCGCGCCCTGCGCGACGTCAATGAGGCCGACACCGACGGCAACGTCCTTCAGGGCGATGTCATCCTCGACAGCGTCAAGAACTCCTATATCCGTACCGACAATCAACTGGTGGCGGCGATCGGTCTCGAGAATGTCGTCGTGGTCTCGACCGACGATGCCGTTCTGGTTTCGAGCGTCGACCGCGCCGCGGACGTGTCGGCGATGGTCGAACGCCTGCGCCACGCCAAGCGCCGCGAGCCGATCCAGCACACGACCGTTCACCGCCCGTGGGGCTGCTATCGCGTCACGGACTCAGGCCAACGGTTCCAGGTGAAGCACATCACCGTCAAGCCGGGCGCATCGATCAGCTTGCAGAAGCACTATCACCGCGGCGAGCACTGGGTGATCGTCGAGGGAACGGCCACCGTGCGCTGCGGCAGCGACACGCGGCTGCTGAGCGAGAACGACTCGATCTATATTCCTGTCGGCACCGAACATCGCCTTGAGAACAACGGTCGGGTTCCGGTTCATCTCGTCGAGGTGCAATACGGCTCCTATCTCGGCGAAGATGACATCGTGCGCCTGGCGGATGCCTATGGACGGGTCTGAACCACGGCCGGCCGTTCTCGTCACCGGCGGCGCCGGCTATATCGGCAGTCATGTCTGCAAGGCGCTCCACGGCGCCGGCTATCTGCCCGTCACCTACGATGATCTGTCCGGCGGACACCGATGGGCCGTTCAGTGGGGGCCCTTGGAGCAGGGCTGCATGAACGACGGAGCGCGGCTCGACGAGGTCATGGGCCGGTATCGTCCATCGGCCGTTATCCATATGGCCGGGCTGATCGCCGCAGGCGACTCCGTGATCAATCCAGCCAACTTCTACGACGCCAATGTCGCAGGGACGCTGTCCCTTCTGGCTGCGATGCGCCGCAACGGTGTCGGCAAGATTGTCTTCTCCTCGAGTGCTGCCGTTTACGGCGAACCTCAGACGGAGCAGATCGAAGAGAGCCACGCGACTGCGCCGATCAATCCATACGGCGCCGGAAAGCTGATGTGCGAGCGCATCCTCCAGGATTTCGTGTCCGCCTACGGACTCCGCGCCGTGTCGCTCCGCTACTTCAACGCAGTCGGTGCCGATCCGGATGGGCAGATCGGCGAAGCGCATGTCCACGAGACCCACTTGATCCCGCTGGTGCTGGAAGCGGCGTCAGGCCGGCGGCCGTCGATCGCCATCTACGGCGACGACTATCCTACGCCCGACGGGACATGTATCCGCGATTACGTCCATGTCACTGACCTAGCGGCGGCGCATGTTCTGGGCATGGCCTATCTCGGCGATCAGCCCGGCAATCATATCTTCAACCTGGGCAATGGGATGGGCGCTTCGGTGCACCAGGTCATCGATACCGCGCGCCGCGTGACCGGTCGCCGCATTGCAGTAGAGATGCGCGAGCGCCGAGGCGGTGATCCAGCATTTCTGGTCGCCAACTCAGGGTTTGCCTGTAGGGTTCTAGGGTGGACCCCTAAGTTCACGCAGCTCGAAGCCCAGATCGGCACCGCCTGGAAGTGGGCGGAAGCGGCTCTCGAGGTCACCGCCTAGTCGAAAAATCGGCTAGACGCTTGATCTTCGTTTCGAAATAGGGGCAAGTCGTGTAAGAACAACGCTCGACGATACGAGCGAGGGGTCTATCGTGAAAATCCATACCGCGATCGCTGTTCTCATCGCCTCTTCGTGCCTGCCTGTCGCAGCATACGCCGATGATCAACTGCCGCCCGAAGCGATGCCGGTGGCCGATCGTCCCCATCCGGAATACGACCCGATCGGGCAGCGCGTTGGCGGCTTCATCCTCTATCCGCAAGCCGACGTTCAGGAAACCTACGACACGAACATCAATGCGTCGGCGACCGGCAAACATGAAGACTTCGTCACGTCGTTCAAACCGTCGCTCGACTTGAAGTCGGATTGGAATCAGAACGCGCTCAACTTCCACGCCAATACCGATGTCGTGCACTACGCGCGCTTCGACAATAACGACTATACCGATTGGTCGGTGGGCGGCGATGGGAAGCTCGACATCTATCACGATGCGCGCCTGTTCGGGAACGCCAGCTACAACGTCCTGCACCTGCCGTGGTGGTCGCCCAACACCTTCGCCGGACAAGGCAAGCCGACCGAATATTCCGATGCGGCATTCGGTCTGGCCGGCGAGAAGGAGTTCAATCATCTCCGCTTCCGGCTCGAAGAGAACTATGACCGCTACGACTTCTCCAACGTGACGGTCAATGGGACCACGGCGCTGGAAAGCAAGAACGACTATGCCGATCAACGGATCAATCTGCATACGGGATACGAGATCGTGCCCGGCCGCGAGGTCTATGCGCTGACCGGCTATGACTGGCGCATCTACGACAAGTCATCCGATCTGTTCGGCTATAACCGCAATTCGAGCGGTTATGTGCTGGCGCTCGGGACGCGCTACGACATCACCGGCATCACGTCGATCGATGTTTTCGCCGGCTATCGCGAGCAGGATTACGACGACGCTCGCCTCGGTTCGATCTCCGGTCCGACCGGCGGCGCGAAGGTCACGTGGAACGTGACCCGGTTGACCACGGTCACCGGCACGATCACGCGCGACGTGGACGAAACGGTGATCTCCGGTGCATCGGGCTACTTCGCCACGACAGAAGCCGTCGCCGTCGATCACGAACTCCTGCGCAACGTGTTGCTCAACGCCAATCTGAGTCACGAAACCGACGACTTCGAGGGCATCAACCGCAGCGACGACTACTTCAGAATCGGCGCCGGCGCGAAATACCTGATGAATGAAAATTTCTGGCTAAATGGTGGCTACACGTACCAAACAAGAGCCTCAAATCAGAGCGGCACCGGTGCCGCAGATAACCAGATTTTCTTTGGCATTAGCGCACGTCTTTAACGTTCTAGCGATCCCGGTTTGATCACAACCGGGATCGCCTAACTCCTGATACCCAACTAGCACGAAGCGGCGCTTCTCCTCGCGCCACGGATGGCACTCTCGTTGCCGTTCCACGCTACGTGCCCGTGAATGAACAATGGGTATCACGATGCGCAATTCCCCCAGAAACCTTGAAACGAGTCTCTGGCGCAAGCTGACGCTTGCCGCTGCTTCCACCGTGGTCGTCTGCGCCGTCGCGACGGCACCGGTGTACGCGCAGAACAAGGCTGCCGGTTCGAGCGGCGATGCGAAGACTGCAGCATTGCCGGCCGGCCCGCAATCGACCATGCCATCGAGCTATGTGCTCGGTTCGGGCGATCATGTGCGCGTCACCGTCTTCGGCCAAGCGGAACTGACCGGCGAGTACATCGTCGACGGGCAGGGCGACATCTCGTTCCCGCTGATCGGCCGCCTCCATGTGGGCGGGATGAACGGGGAACAGGTCCAGCATCTGGTCGAGCGAAAGTTGTCGCCAGACTACTTGAAGGATCCCCACGTCGCCGTGGAGGTTTTGACCTACCGGCCGTTCTACATCGTCGGTGAGGTCAAGACCCCCGGCAGCTATCCCTATGTCTCAGGCATGACCGTCCTGAATGCGATCGCATTGGCAGGCGGCTATACCTATCGGGCGCGTGAAGATTCGTTCTATCTGACGCGCACCGAGAAGAACGGCAGCAAAGAGAAGCTCGACGCCGACTCGACCTCTCCGGTGCTGCCGGGTGACATCATCACTGTCCGGGAACGGTATTTCTGATGCTCCTCCCAGAACGCGTTACGCCTCGATTCTCGCCCGCAGTCCGCGAGCGAGCGGCTCCACCCTATGCCGTGCCGGAGGTGGTAGTCCCACCGCCAGCGCCGACGATGGCCGACACGCTGCGCAAGATTTGGCGGCATCGCGCCATGGTCATCTGGGGCACGATCCTGTCGGCCATCCTTGTGGCCGTCGTCGTCAAGATGATCCCGGCGAGCTACGTCGCCGAGGCACAGGTTCTCGTCGCCCAGACCAATGGCGGCCCAAAGCTCTTCAAAGACGAAGCCGGCAACGTGCAGTCGCCCGTGGCCACCAGCGACGACCGCGTACAAAGCGAGCGCTATGTGGTCCTGTCGCGTCCAGTGGCGGAGCAGGTGACCATGGAGCTCAATCTGGTCGGCGATCCGGAGTTCAATCCGGAGCTGCAGCACGGTTCGACCATAAG
>CAZNZI010000814.1:0-5156 GCA_964577475.1 uncultured Rhodospirillaceae bacterium | reverse complement strand
AATGCGGACTGGACCAGCCGCGACGTGAACTGCCCGTTTTGAAGGACGACGACACTGTCGCTCACGCGCGCGAGTTCATCATAATCGTCACTGACGATCAGCACGGCGGCGCCGTCGCGCGCAGCGGCCCGAATGAGGCCGTGGATGTCTTCCCGGGCCCCGACATCCACACCCTGGGTGGGATTGTCGAGCAGCAGCACTTTCGGTTTGGTCCTGAGCCACCGTGCCAGCACCATCTTCTGCTGGTTGCCGCCCGACAGAGCGGTCGGCGGCTGGCTGAGACCAGGCGCTTTCACCCGGAACGTCTCAAGCATCGTCTTCGATTCGGCCAGTTGCCGCCCCGCTCGCAAGACGCCGCCTTTCCAATACCGGCGCACCACCACGGCGGCCAGATTCTGATCGAGCGTCATGCTGCCGAACAGCGCGTCTCTAGCCCGGTCTTCCGGCACGAGGGCGATCCCCCGCGATACGGCTTCGCCCGGGCTGCGGATGGTCACAGGGCTCTCGTCCAGCATCAGGCTACCGGCCTCAGGCTGAAGATCGCCGAAGATCAGGCGCAGCAACGTGGTTCGGCCGGATCCTAGAAGACCCGCCACGCCCAGCACCTCGCCCTCGTGCAGGTCCATCTCCAGATCGCGCAGCGGACCGCGCCTGAGGCTCCGCATCTGCACGACGGGCTGGCGTGCGGCCAAGGCGCGCTCGGATTGATGAACGACCGTGCCGAGTTTGCGGCCCACGACCAATTCGCCGAGATCGAGTTCGTCGAGGCCTGCCGTCGGCCGCGTCACGATCTTCACGCCGTCGCGGAGAACTGTTACGGCCGAGCAAAGGCTGAGCACCTCGCTCAGGCGGTGCGTCACCAACATGATCGATTGCCCCGCCGCCGCGCAGCGGCGAAGCGCGGCGAACAGCAGATCGACCTCGCCGCGCGGCAGCGCCGCGGTCGGCTCGTCAAGGATGAGAAGCCCGGCGCCGCTGGCGCCGTCGATGTCCTGCAAGGCCCGGCTGATCGCCACCATGGTGCGGGTCGATGGCCGCAGTTGCGACGCCAATGCGGTGGGCGAAGCGTCGATATCCAGGCGAGCCAGCACGCGGCGCACATGTGCGTGCCACTGCGCCTGCTTCACCCGGAACCCGAAGCCGGTGTGGTAACCATGCCCCGCGGCCAGATTATCGGCGACGCTCATATCGAGAAAGATGCCCGGATCCTGATGCACGACGCGGATGCCGGCTTGATAGGCTACCCGCGACGACCAAGACTGGGTCGGAAGAGAAGTCGCGCCGATTTGGATTTGCCCACCGGTCTCAGCTCTCTCGACACCAGCGAGAATCTTGATGAGGGTCGATTTGCCCGATCCGTTGCCGCCCAACAAGGCATGGATCTCGTGTGGAGACACAGAAAGATCCACGCCGTCCAGCGCAAGTGTCCGGACGTAACGTTTGGAAATTCGCGAAACACTCAGGACGGGGGCCGAAGCCCCCGTCCCCGACTCCGATGACACGATTTACTTACCCCACACGGCCTTATACGCCGACTTGAAATCGACCGCCGACTTGTACGACCCCGACGCCGGCAAGTTGTGATCGATATCAACGACTTTGAAGCCGATCCCGGCCGGAGCGGGCTCGGCGCCGGCAAACGTACGGTTCATCGTATCGGCAGACGCCCAGCCGATCCATTCCTGATCGGAAGCGATCGCAGCCGACTGACCCTTCTTTTCGCGGATCAGGTTCAGATTGGCTTCGAAGCCTTCCGAGCCGACCACGATCATGTCGCCTGCCTTACCCGCGTGGACAACGGCCTGCCCGACGCCGCTCATGATGAACGAGTCGAAAGGCACGCGCACCACGTTGGCATCCTTCGAGCCGAGCAGCGCGGTTTCCGCCTTCCGCGAGAAGCCATTCGGCGTCGCGTAGTCGGACAGCGCGATATCGGTGTCCTGCACTTCACAGCCCTTGCATTTGGCGATCTCGGAGGCGAAGCCTTTGGTGATTTCGATCGCGAAGGTGTTGTCGATGAAGCGGAAGTTCAGGATCTTCGCCTTGCCGTTGGTCTTGGCGATGATGTAGTCCGCTTGGGCGACACCCTCGGCCTGGCCGAACGCGGCAAGGTTGGGCGTGGCGGTTGCGTAATTCATCGTCGTCATCAGCGACGGATCGTCTGAGCAGGTGAAGCTGTTCTGGCCCACGACCTTCATGCCGGCGGCCTTCGCTTCGCGGAGCGGCTGCGAGATGATGTTGCAGTCGATCGATACGACAATGACCCCGTCCGCGTGTGCCGCGATCGCCTGGCGGACACCTTTGCCGTAGGCGCCATTGGCATTGAACATGCCGTCGACGAGCGTCACTTTCCAGCCGAGGGTCTTGCCGGCCTCGACCGCCGCGTTGGTCTGCAGCGAGCAGCCAGGAACCGCCTGTCCGCAGGAAACGACGAAGATCGACTTGCCGGCCACGGCCTTCGGACCAGATGCCGGCGGCTTCGCCTCGGAGCCGGCAATGTACTTGTCCATATTGGCTTTGGCGGCGGCGACCACGTCCTCGGCATGGCTCGCGGCGCTGGACCACACGATCGCCGTCGCCGCAATGGTGGGAACGGCGAGGGCCATAGTAAGGATGCGGCGTAGTTCAGTGGATGACGGAAGTAACATCGAAAGTTCCCCTCTCTCTGCTGACTGATAAAAACGGAAATGGGACGAGAGCCGAGACCCTCGTCCCCGACCCAGATGATGCGGTTACTTGCCCCACACGGTCTTATACGCCGACTTGAAATCGACCGGCGACACATAGCCGCCCGAGGCCGGCATATTGTGATCGCCATCGATGAGCTTGTAACCAAGACCCGCCACAGCCGGCTCGGCTCCAGCGAACAACCGGTTCATCGTATCCGCCGCCGCCCAGCCGCTCCAGATCTGATCATGCGCCATCGTTGCCGTTTGACCCTTCTTCTCCCGGATCACATTCAAGTTGGCTTCGAACCCATCGGACCCGATGACGATCATATCGTTCGCCCGGCCCGCGTGAACGACCGCCTGGCCGACACCGCTGGTGATGAAGGAGTCGAACGGCACGCGCACGACATTGAAATCCTTCGCGCCGAGCAACGCAGTCTCCGACTTGCGCTGGAAACCGTTCGGTGTCCCGTAGTCGGACAGTGCGATGTCGGCATTCTTCAACTCGCAACCGGCGCACTTGGCCATCTCGGTTTCGAAACCCTTGGTGCTCAGCATGGCGTAGGTGTTGTCGATGAAACGAAACTTGACGACCTTCGCCTTGCCGCCCGTTTTGGCGATGATGTAATCCGCCTGCGCGGAACCGGCCTGCTGACCATAGGCCTGTAAGTCGACCGCGTCGGCAGCGTACTTCATCGAGGTGAGCAGCGATTCCCCATCGCAGTCGAAGCTGAACTGGCCGACGACCTTCACGCCGGCGGCCTTCGCTTCGCGCAGGGGCTGCGAAATGGCGTTGCAGTCGATCGACACCAGAATGATGCCATCGGCCTTGGCCGCGACGGCTTGGCGGACGCCCTTGCCATAGGCGCCATCGGTGTTGAAGGCTCCATCCACGAGGGTGACGTTCCACCCCAGGAGCTTCCCGGCCTCGACCGCCGCATTGGTCTGCAGCGAGCAGCCAGGTACGACCTGACCGCACGAGATGACGTAGATGGATTTGCCAGCTACGGCTTTCGGGCCGGATGCCGGCGGCTTCGTCTCGGTCCCCGCGATGAATTTGTCGACATTCGTCTGGGCCGCAGCCACGACATCGTCGGCATGGCTGGCGGAACTGGACCATGCGATCGCCGTCACCGCCACAGCGGGAACGGCAAGAGCGGTCGTTAGCAAGCGGCGCAATTTCATGGATGATGAAAACAACATTGAAAATCCCCCCCTTTTTGCTGACCAGTGAACCCTAATACGCGACGATGGTTTGGCCCCCACAGGCCACCAAGTCGTGTCCCATGACGAAGCTTGCGGCGTCGGACGCGAGGAACAGGATCGCCGCCACGACTTCTTCCGTCGCGGCGAGGCGCCGTGCAATGGCGTTGCCCCGCGCAATCTCGGCTTCGGTGGCGGCAGGGTCCGGCGACCCATCGATTGCAGCCCGGACCGACGGCGTGTCGACAGCGCCCGGCGAAATCGAATTGATGCGGATCGCGGGACCATAGTCCCGCGCGAGCTGCCGGGTCAGGCCGACGACGCCTGCCTTGGCGGCCGAGTAGGCGGCGAAGTCGGGTGCGGCAATATGGGCCAGCGACGACGCCATGTTGACGATGGTCCCGTGACCGCGCGATTTCATGATCGGCAGCACTTCACGGCAGAAGAAAAACGTTCCAGTCAGATTACGCTCGATGCACTGACGCCATTCGGCGTCGGTGGTTTCGTGCGCTGCCTTCACGAGTGCGCCGCCCGCGACATTGATCAGCAGATCGATGGCGCCGAACTTGGCGAGAACGGCGGCGACCGCTTTAGCCACCTGGGTGGAGTCGCCGACATCGGCGGCCGTAGCCAGCGCTCTGCCGCCGCCGTCGCCGATTTCGCGAACCGTATTGGCCAGCGTTGCCTGACTCACATCGACGCAACCGACCATCGCGCCTTCGCGCGCCAAGGTGACGGCGGTTTCGCGGCCGATGCCCGACGCCGCGCCCGTCACTATCGCGACCTTATCGTGAAAACGCATGGCTTGCTCCGCTCCCATTCAGGCCGCCGACGCTTTGCGGATCATCAGTTCGACCCATTCGCCCGAAGTGACGGACGGATGGCGCGGTGGGTTGTCGGTCGTGGTGCAAGACGGCAGGCACTCGATCAAAGCGTCGAAATTCGGCTGATGGAAAAACGGGATCGAAATGCGGTAGTCGGCGGCTCGCTCCCGCGAAGGGTTGACGACGCGATGGATCGTCGAAACCCACCGGTCGTTGGTCCACACGCCCATGAGATCGCCGATATTGACGACGAAGGAGTCTTTGATCGGCGCGACCGGCGTCCATTGACCAGAACGGTTGACGACTTCGAGCCCGGTCGGGTTCTCGTCCTGATAGAGGATGGTCAACGTGCCCCAGTCGGAATGCGCGCCACGACGTAGTTGTCCTGGCGCCGGCGGCTCAACCTGCGGCGGATAGAAATTGGCGATCATGTAGGTGTAGTGATCGTCGATGAAGCGGT
>CAZNZI010000813.1:0-2037 GCA_964577475.1 uncultured Rhodospirillaceae bacterium | reverse complement strand
TCGAACTTATCGGCCATGGCGGCGTAATACAGGATGCGGTTGACCGAAAGCTCGACGCCCTTGCGCGTTTGCGTGATCGCGGTGCCGGTCATCTGGCTGATGCGCTTGGCGAACTCTTCGGCGCGCGCGTTCAGGTTCTCGGCCAGGAAGTAGAGCACCTGCGCGCGGTTGTGGCCGGTGAAGCCCGACCAGCCACCGGCCTTGCTGGCGGCTTCCACTGCGTCGCGGATGTCCTTACGGTTGCCCAGCCCCGCTTGGCCGATCGAACGGCCTTTGGGATCCAGCACCGAATAGGAGTAGCCCGAGTCGGGCCGCTTCTGCTTGCCGCCGATGAACTGCTTGGCGGTACGGTCGAGCGCATCCGACTCTTCGATGGCGGTGGTCGGCGCGGCGCTCGGCTTCTTGGCGACGGTCTTGGCCGGCGGATGATCGGTCCAGGCCGGCACCAGATATTCGTGCATGCCCTCGCGGCCACCCTCGCGGCCGAAGCCCGATTCGCGATAGCCGCCGAATCCGGCGGCGGCATCGAACATATTGGTGCCGTTGACCCACACCACACCCGCCTTCAGCCGCGACGCGACATCGAGGCAGAGATTGATGTTCTCTGACCACACCGATGCGGCGAGCCCATAAGGTGTGTTGTTGGCCAGCGCGACGGCTTCGTCGGGCGTGCGGAAAGTCATGGCGGCCAGCACGGGCCCGAAGATTTCCACCTGCGCGATGGTCGAAGCCGGCTCGACATTGGTGAACAGCGTCGGCGGGAAGAAGAGGCCTTTGCCGGGGAGCGCGACCGGCGCCTGCCAGCAGGCCGCGCCCTCGCGCTTGCCTTGCTCGACGAGCGACTTGATGCGGTCGAGCTGCACGCGGTCGACGATCGCGCCCATATCGATCGCCTTGTCGAGCGGATCGCCCACGCGGAGCGTCGCCATGCGGGCGCGCAGTTTCGCGTAGAAGGCTTCGGCAATGCCTTCCTGCACCAGCGCGCGCGAACCGGCGCAGCAGACCTGGCCCTGGTTGAACCAGATCGCATCGACCACGCCCTCGACCACGCTGTCGAGATCGGCGTCGTCGAACACCACGAAGGGCGATTTGCCGCCGAGTTCCAGCGAGAGCTTCTTGCCGGTGCCGGCGGTGGCCGCGCGAATCTTGCGCCCGACTTCGGTCGAGCCGGTGAAGGCGATCTTGTCGATGTCCTTGTGATCGACGATCAGCGCACCCGTCTCGCCGTCGCCGGTCACGATATTGACCACGCCCGCGGGCAGGCCCGCCTCGGCGCAGATTTCCGCGAACAGCAGCGCGGTGATCGGCGTGAACTCGGCGGGCTTCAGCACCACCGTGTTGCCGGCGGCCAAAGCCGGGCCGATCTTCCAGGCCAACATCAGCAGCGGGAAATTCCACGGGATGATCTGGCCGCAGACGCCGACCGCGCGGTGATGCGGGAACTCGGTCGGCACCAGCGCGGCCCAGCCGGCATGGTGATAGAAGTGACGCGCGACGAGGGGGATGTCGATGTCGCGGCTCTCGCGGATCGGCTTGCCGTTGTCCATCGTCTCGAGCACGGCCAGCAGGCGCTCGCGCTTCTGGATGTGGCGCGCGATCGCGTAGATGTGCTTCGCGCGCTGCTCGCCCGACAGTTTCGACCAGGTCTTGAAGGCGGTGCGCGCCGCTTTCACCGCGGCGTTCACATCGGCCTTGCTGCCCTGCGCCACCTTGCCCAGCAGCGACCCGTCTGCGGGATTATGGACATCGAAGTACTTCTTCTCGGAGGGTGCCGTGAACTTGCCGCCGATGAAATGCCTGAACCCGTCCTTATGGCTCGCCAGCCAGGCCTTGGCATGATCGGCCGCCTCGGGCGCCGGACCGTATTCCATGGTGGCGAGAATTTCGGAGATTTTGTTCATGGAGTCATCCCTTGGTTTTCACCACGAAGGCACGAAGGAAGAGAAGTCGCACGGACCTTTGAGTTCGTCATTCCCGCGACGGCGGGAATCCATGCGGCGGAATGGACCCCCGCCTGCGCGGGGGTGACGGTTAAGT
>CAZNZI010000812.1:0-2012 GCA_964577475.1 uncultured Rhodospirillaceae bacterium | reverse complement strand
CGCCCGGTTAGAGACCGGCGCGCGGTCAGTGCAGGTGCAGCGCGTCCGCAATCCGGCAGACCGTCATATCTGACCGTTCTGCCGGGATGAACAGGAAGTTGTTCGTATAGTTTTCGGGCTGGTTGTTCGTGTGGAGAAAATCCACCCGGCTGATGTCTTCCGATCTCTGCATCGTCCCGGGATCGAAGTGTTCGATCGGTTGAATCCAGCCGTCGCGGAAGAAAAAGCCCCGGTAGTTGAGATCGCTGAAGAAATGCTGCGCATGGCTGATCGCGCCGGGCGCATGGCGCTCCTCCAGTTCCACCAGCGCCGTCGGGCGGCAGCGTTTGATCGTCGTCTGCGCTCCCTCGAGGACCGCGCTCTCGTGGCCCTCCACGTCGATCTTGATGAAGCCGACATCGCCTTTGAACGCATCGTCGAGCGCCGCCGTCGGCACCTCGATCTCGTGCTCGCCAGCGGCGGGGATGGGCGTTTCGGCCAGCGTTGCCAGACCGGCCACGTCGTGGCCATCCACCACAGGCACGTGCAGCGCAGCCTTGCCGTTCGCGCGGGACAAGGCGCGGCTTTCGACGGTGACCCGCTTCAGCCGGCGCTGGAACCGCTTGGCCAATTGCGAGGAGAGATTCGGATTGGGCTCGAATGCCACCACGTGGCGCGCATATTTGCGCATGACCATCGTGTAGCACCCCTGATTGGCGCCGACATCGATCGCGTCGCGCTCGGGATCACAGAGCAGGGGAACCAGTGACAATTCGCGTTCGCCGAAGAGGACGTAATATTCCTCTTCGATCCATTGGGCGACGGGGGGCGGGAAAACAGCGAAAACGGCGTGTTTAGCGATCCTCAGCCAAGGAACATGCCTCAATATTATCCTCCATGGGGAGCCCGGTGGATAACGAGATTTGGCAGCCGAGCCATGGCCATTAGGGCCTCTCGACTCTGAGGAAAAGTAAGGAAGGTGGCGATGACTACAAGAGCCGCGACAGGAACGGTCACAGCATAGTTCACAAGGATCTCGGGCACGGTCACAGGGGCAGTCAGGACTTGGCGCAGCACGTATATCGTCGCGGTGACTGCAGCCGCTGCAGCCAGGGCCGGCAAGATCGAAGTAATCATATCCTTGAAGGTCACAGGTCCCTTGCGGGTGGCCAGCCAGAACGCCAGGGGCAAGCGGATGACGAAGCTGCCGACGGCAAACGACGCCGCCACGCCCAAAGCGCCAAAATGCAGGCCTAAAGCAAAGAGGCCGATCGTGATCGAGGCATCGATCAGGGTGAAGCGCAACAACTCGCGCCCGCGATCGAGAGGCAGATACAAGAGCCCTACGGAGATGATCGTCGGATGGACGATGGCGATGGCGCCGAAGCAGGACACGACCGGTGCCGCCGAGCTCCACGAGGGGCCGAACAAAAGGATGGTCAGCCAGTGGCCGGTCACTGCCACCAGGGCGGCGGCCGGCATCGTCACCATGGCGACTTTCTCGAACAAGCTCCTGACGGCTTCGCGATAGCGAGTCTCGACGTCGGCGAGACGGCTGAGCGCCGGCAGTGCCACCGAATAAAGGGGGATATTGATATTGTTGAGCGGCACCAGCAACAGCTTGGCCGCCCGTTCGTAAAGGCCCAGAACCGTCGGGCCCCACATCCAGCCGATCAGCACCTGATCGACGTTGCGGGCCAGCGATGTGATCACGTTGGCCCCGGTGACCGAGAGGCCGAAGAGAAGAAGGTCGCGGACCGGTGCCCGCCGCGGCCGATCCGGCCACCAGCGCGCGGTCATCCAACTGCCGCACAGATTGATGGCGATGGGGATCAATCGCTGCGCGAGGAGGGACCAAAACCCCGCTCCCGCCATGGCGAGAGCGACCGCCGCGGCCATGCCGCTGAGATCGCTCACCGTATCGACGGCGGCCACCATGCCGAAACGCATCTGCCGGCGCAACAGGGCCCAGTGTTGCGTGGTCAGGCCGCTGAGGACGAAGCCGAGGGACAGCCATCGCGTCACGGCGATCA